>DASTGE010000423.1:0-2641 GCA_035719405.1 Burkholderiaceae bacterium | reverse complement strand
GACATGATGCCGACGTCGCCATGGCCCTCCATCAAGCGCGACCACGCCTCATCAGGGTGCTCCCCCAGAGGGCTCACGAGCCCCAGGCCAGCGACGCCGATACGCTCTATTGCGGACATCGCGGCCTGGGCGGTCACTGGCGAGCCTCTGACAAGAGCGAGTCCAGCATCTGCGCAAGTCCGCGCAGCGTGCTGATGCTGGTGGCAGCCGAATCGGGCACATCCACGTGAAAGTGATCCTCGATCGCGAACATCAGCTCGGCCACGGTCAGTGAATCGAGGTTGTATTCGGCAAATGGCGCGTCCGGGTCGATAGTGCCCGGGTCGATATCGAATTGTTTGTAAAGCAGTTGCTTCAGTTGGCCGATCGTGTCCATGTTTTCAGCTGGGTTGGAGCGCCGGGTGCTGACCGGACGCCGGGATTCGGGGAGCGCGCTCCTGATGTGACGCGAGGCAGTCTGCCGCAAAGCGGGCAATGCCGAGAGCGACCTCCTGGCGATCATTGTCGGCCGTAATCATGTGGTAGCTGTTATCGAGCACTTGCATGCAAAGCTGTTCGGGGGAAACGCGCTTTTGCCGCCTCCTTCACCCGGCGCAAACTGCAGATCTCGTCTTCGCGCGCATGCAGCATGAGCATGGGCTTCGAGAACCGCGACAGACACGCGAGCGCATGCCGTGACAGGCGCTCGCTTTCGCGCACAACTTGCAGCGGAATCCGCGGAGGACCGGCCAGCGAGTTGCTCCCGGTGTCCAATTGCTGACGCACCCGTTGGCGCATGCGCTCGTTCTTGAGCCCGTATGGTGGCCTCTCACGCATTGAGAAGCGGTGCGAAATGCCGAGCGCATAGGCTAGGTGGCGCAGCCGGTACCACCATGGCAGGCCCCAGCCATCATAGGCAAACAAAGGCGACAACAATGCCAATCCGCGCAATCGGGGATGAGGGTGTGCAGCCGCAGTTGCGACTGCGAGCATGGCGCCGGTGCACAACCCGCCAAGAATGAAAGGCTCCTGACAGGATTCAGCCTCCCTCTCCACCACCTGCGCAGCGGCCCTGATCCAATCGCGCCACGATGCGGGACCGGAAAGCGTGCCGTGACTGTAGCCCGGCAATTGCGGCGCAATCAGGGATATGCCGAGGCGGCGAAGCGGATACACCAGCAGACTGAATTCGCCTGGCAGGCTGGCAAGGCCATGGAAGAGCAACACCCGGTGCGGGGCGGAGGGCAGGCGGGACAAGACAGACATTCGACGAAAGCTGATGCAAAGCGGCCGGATTCTGGCACTACATCGAGGGCCACGAGTCTACGATGCCCCGGTTCGGGCGGCGGCCACGCCCACCGCGGGACGCGTCCGGGCCGCAACAGTGGCCTGCATGAACTCGAAGATCACTGAGGTGGACCTGAAGCAGTGCCGCCGCTGTCGCATGATGCGGCGGATTCTTGTCTTGATTTGGCGCAACCTGCGCCTTTGAATCGAGGCTAGATTTGTCATCAGTCGCTCGCTGTTGGGCGACGAGTTCTCGAACAGCCTTGCTTGATGCAAAGGAGAAACCATGAGCGCACTGACCCGTTTCGAGCCTCTGGGCAACCTGATGACAGATCCGTTCTCCGACATGTTCCGCCGATTCCTGCGTACTGCCGAGTGGCCGACTGGCATGCGCGCGCCGACCGAGATGAAGGTCGACGTGACCGAGAACGACAAGCAGTACACGGTGAAAGCTGAGATACCGGGCGCGAAGAAGGACGACGTTCGAGTCAGCATCGACGGCAACTACCTTTCGATCAGCGCCGAAATAAGGGAAGAGAAGGAAACCAAAGGCAACGGCGAGCGCACGCTGCTGCGCGAGCTGTACTACGGAAGTCTGTCGCGCGGATTCACCCTCGGCCATGAGATCAATACCAAGGAATCCAGCGCGAAGTTCGACAACGGCATACTGACCTTGACACTGCCCAAGCGCGCCGAAGCCAAAGGCACGACGATCAAGGTCGACTGATAGGTCGCCTTCGTTCATCAACGGATCGATTCTCCGCAGCGGTATTCGTCAAAGGAAGAATTGCATGGCTGCCAAGAGACTTTTGTTCGGCGACAACGCGCACGAGAAGATCCGGCGTGGCGTTGATACGCTTGCCGATGCTGTCAAGGTCACGCTCGGCCCCCGTGGCCGCACCGTGATCCTGGATCGCGACTTCGGTCCTCCGCAGATCGTCAATTCGGGTGTCGTCGTCGCACGCTCGATCGAACTCGAAGATCGCTTCGAGAACATGGGCGTGCAATTGCTGCGCGAGGTTGCGGCGCGCACCAGTGAAATGGCCGGCGACGGCACCACCACCGCCACGGTCCTCGCCCACCGCATGATTGCCGAGGGGTTGAAGTACCTTGCCGCCGGCATGAACCCGATGGACCTGAAGCGCGGGATCGATCATGCCGTGGAGGTCGTCGTGACCGAGTTGAAGACGCTCTCGCAGCCATGCACCAGCGCTCAGGAGATCGAACACGTCGCGGCAATTTCGGCAAACAACGATCGCTCCATCGGGGAGCTGGTGGCCCGCGCGATGGACAAGGTGGGCCGTGAAGGGGCGATTTCCATCGAGGACGGATCGGGCATGGCCAGCGAGCTGGAAACCGTGGAAGGACTGCAATT
>DASTGE010000422.1:0-7949 GCA_035719405.1 Burkholderiaceae bacterium | reverse complement strand
GCACCTGTGCGATCTCTTCGCTGCTGCGCCGCTTCGTCCCCCGGCCATCAGCTTCATCGCAATTGAGCAGGATCAACGCGTTGATCAGCTTGTGCGCTGCATGCGACCCTTTGCTCTTCATCGCTTCAAGTTGCTCTCTTTTTTTTCCGCTTCCAAGGTGATCTTGTACTCTTTTTCATCCCCCCCATTTTGCCCCCGTCTCGTACCGACAGTTCCGGCTTGACGCGACACTAGTGGCGAGGCCGGCACCGGCGACCGGCTTGGTCTCGACCGGAACGGAAGCGCACCGCTTATGACAAGAGTTGGATCAGCGCCCCGGGATGCAGCTTCCAGCCAAGAAGTCCCGCAAGCCCCATGAGCACCCCACAGGCGAGCGGCACGCACGACAACCAGTACATCCACCACAGCTTCGTCAGCGCCGTCACGGCCAGCAGCGAGATCGCGATGGCCAGCAAGGTATCTGACAAATCGAACTGGTCGTCCCGGTAGTTCAGCGCGTCGTATCGCTGCTGGTCCTTCTCGGCCTGCGCCTTTGACTCCTGCTTCTTCGCCGCTTCGCTCGCAGCCTTGGCCTCGTAGCCGTTGACGGCACGGTCGTACGCCGCTTGTTCGGATCCGGTGCGGGGTCTACTCAGGCGTAACTGGGCAACGGCTGATTCCATGATCTCCTGTCGGATGTTGCGAGCTTGGTAGAAGTTCCAGTGATCCAACTTGTCAGCCTGGGCCTGCTGCATCGCCTGTACGATGTTGTCGTCCTTCACCTTGCAGACTGCCATGAAGGTGGCGAGGAGCGATACGGTAATCGCCACCAGGATATTAAGCCGCTCGTTGCGCTCCGCAGCCATGTCGCGCGCCTGCTCGACAAGCCCTTGGGAATCGATGTTCATCGGTTAATCCGTTGATTGATCGCTTGAATTGCCTGTCTGGCAAGGACTGCCTTGAACCGGTTCGCTCTGTCTGACTCTGTCAGAAGCGAAGTGCGGCCGAAACGCGCGTCGCGCTCACGGTCGAAAAGTTCTGCTTGGGATCGCGCGCAATACGCAGGGACCAGTGCGGGAAGTCCAGCGTGCCGCCAAAGCCCCAGGCGCGCACCCGGCCGTCGTCGCCGAGCCCAGTCTTGTGCAGCAGGTCCAAGGTCAGCCGCAGATCATTTTGCAATGGCCAGCGGCCTGTGAAGTGCAAGTGCTTCTGTCCTGTGCCGAGACGGTCGTCGGCGATAAGCGTCGTCGTGAAGACGCTGCCTCGCTCGCTGTGCCAGCCGCCTCCGATGGTGAGCGCGTCATTAGGGTCGAAATTGAGGTTGAAGTAGGGTTTGAGATTGGTGCGTCCCCAACCGGCGATCACAAACCATGGTTCCCCGACCTGGAAGGTGATGCTGCCGCCCAGGAACCCGCGAGTGGCCGCTTGCAGGGACGGCTGAAGCGAGACGTTGCTGCCCAAAGACACAATTGTGTCGGCTCCCACCCGGGTCTGGCTTCCGAGCGACTTATCGTGGTACTCGCCGATCCAGAGGCTGGTGTCATGGTGCCGCCAACGCAGATTCGCATCTTCTCCATTGAAGCCGTGCCCGTATCGATACTGCCCGATCGTGAGCTTGTAGGGTGCGGCCTCGTCGAGGTCGGCCTGGCCCTGGCCGTGCACTGCACCCACGGAGAGGATCTGCATTGCGCCCAGGAGACATCGGACGGGCAGATGTCGAACGGTGAGCAGGCGACGCACGAAAGCCATAGCGCTCGCGCGCTTCGTGCGGCGCAACACAATCGCACTCTCGTACTTCGGTTCACCGCCCAATGTGCCCTCCGTGATATTCACGCCCTTGATCCAAAATCGAGGCGCGCGCCCTCGCGCATATTTATTTGGCGCCTCCCTAAACTAAGCCTAATTTTACTGCGTCAGTAGTAATCAGGCATTCTACATTAGAGGGCGTAAGACTCGTAGGTGGCGCAGTGGAAGATCTCGTCGACCGAGACCGGTCGCGCAGAAAGGCCCTGCGAATGGTGGTGACGTGCGAATGTCTCCAGCGTCACACCTTTGTCGCCGAACGACGTGTTACTCAAAGGAGTACCGCGCTGATGCGACGTTGCTGCGGTCGCAAGCTTGAGGAAAAGACAGGATCAGAGGTGTTTCAGTGCCCGATGACATCAGCGGTTGCAAGCGGCGCTTTGCGCTACGCTCCGGCATGGCCCACTGGCAAGGCAGAGTGAGATGAAGGAAATGCACGGAATCGCGAAGCTGCAATTGCGGCGCGCACCTCAAGCACTGCTCGACGCGTTGAAGTCACGCTTTGGTGAGCGTTGTTCCACGTCGGCCGCGGTGCGCGAGCACCATGGGTGCGACGAGTCTCCTTACGATCCGGCACCGCCCGACGCGGTGGTGTTCGCGGAAAGTACCGATGACGTTGCGGACGCCGTGCGCCTCTGCGCGGAGCACCGTACGCCGGTGATCCCGTACGGGGCAGGATCTTCCATCGAAGGCCATCTGCTTGCCGTGCAGGGCGGCATCAGCATCGACGTGTCGCGCATGAACCGCCTGATCTCGATCGATGCGCAGGACTTGACCGTGACATTGCAGCCCGGCGTCACACGCAAGCAGCTCAACGAGGAGATTCGCGACACGGGACTGTTCTTTCCGATCGATCCCGGTGCCGACGCGAGTATTGGCGGCATGAGCGCCACGCGCGCATCGGGCACGAACGCGGTTCGCTATGGGACCATGCGCGAGAACGTGCTTGCACTCGAAGTGGTGACGGCATCCGGCGAGGTGATCCGCACCGGCACGCGCGCAAAAAAGTCCTCTGCCGGGTATGACCTGACGCGCCTGTTTGTCGGCAGCGAAGGAACGCTGGGCATCATCACCGAAGTCACGCTGCGCCTTTATCCCCTGCCGGAAGCGATTTCCGCGGCGACGTGTTCGTTCCCCGGGGTCGAAGGTGCGGTGCAGACGGTGATCGAGACCATTCAGCTCGGCGTACCCATTGCGCGCGTGGAGCTCATCGATGCGAACTCGGTGCGCATGGTCAATGCACACAGCCGCCTGTCGCTGCCGGAGGAGCCGATGCTGTTGATGGAGTTCCACGGCTCTCCGGCATCCGTCGAGGAGCAGGCGCGCATGGTGCAGGAGATTGCGTCGTCCAATGGCGGAAAGGCCTTTGCATGGGCCACGACGCCCGAAGAGCGCACCCGTCTGTGGACCGCCCGTCACAATGCCTTCTTTGCCGCGATCCAATCGCGGCCGGGTTGCCGCGCCGTCACGACCGATGCGTGTGTGCCCATCTCACGGCTGGCGGACTGCCTGTTGGAATCGATCGAGGAAGCGGATGCGAGCGGCATTCCGTACTTTCTCGTCGGGCATGTTGGCGACGGGAATTTCCATTTCGGCTACCTGATTGACCCTCTCGCGCCGCAAGAGCGCGAAAGGGCCGAGGAACTCAACGCCAAGGTCGTCGAACGTGCGTTGCGACTGGGCGGCACATGCACCGGCGAGCACGGTGTCGGCTTGCACAAGATGAGGTTCCTGCTCGAGGAGGCAGGTTCCGGCGCAGTCGCGGCGATGCGTGCGATCAAGCGGGCGCTCGACCCTGACGACATCATGAATCCAGGGAAGATCTTCGCCCAGACTCCTGAGTAGTTGAACGCGGAGGCGACGGAGCCATAAAGACTCCCTCTCCCGCTTGCTCCTCACTCCTCCTCATCCCCTTCCTCGACCTCGCTCGCCCGGTGCATCTCGATCATCTGCTTCAGCGTCTCCTTTAACTCCTCGGAACGCTGCAATCCGAACGGCTCCAGCACGCGGTGCTCGTGCTCTCGCGCCAGTTTGATGAGGCTTGCAACGGCCCTGCTGCCTGCCGGCGTGATGGCAACCAGCGTCACCCGACGATCGCCCTCGTGCGGAATGCGCTTGACCTGACCGCGTGCTTCCATCCGATCCAGCACACGGGTGACAGTGGGCTGCTTCGACACTGTGATCTCCGCCAGACGGCCAATGCTGATCGGCTCGCTGCCCGCAAGTGAGGCCAACACGCGCCACTCCGACACGGTGAAGCCTTTGGACTTGGCAATACGGTGGAACTCACCGGAAATCAGCTGGCTCGCCCGCGCCAGCAGTGCGGGCAGGTAGTCCTCGACGAAACGGACTTCCTCGGTTGTCTGGTTCTTGCTCATGATTGCTCCGTATTCTTGCTGCGCCAATCGTTGGTCTGAAGTAAGGGCTATTCCATAGCCGAATGTACGGTCGCCGGCGAGCGGCGTGACGGGCGCCCATTACGCGCCTCCAAGGCTGGCCTCTTCGCGCTCACCCGCACCCCCGAGGGAATTGTTCGGCGCCTCCCTGAGCCGTCGAATGCGTCGAGTTGCGGCCTGCGCTGCGTTACGCCTTGCGTTTGCCTCGCCTGCGCGTGTGGACGTCGGCTTCGAAGTCCGATTCGCTTGATTCGCCGGATTCGCTGTCAGTGTTGGCGTACAGGTCGAGGCCGCCCTCGCGCAATTCGGACACGGTCGTGCCAATGCCTGCCTCCACGCTCTCCCGGATCGCCTCTTCGATGTCGTAGCCCGCCTGCGCTCCTTGTGAAATCCAGAACGGGCCGCGATGTGCTTCAGGAGGGAGACCGAGATCCTTCGCGCATGTGCCGCAAGGGCGCATCACCCCCGACATCAACCGCCAGTCAATCTTCCGTCCCCCCTTCTTGTGAGCCTCCTCGAAGGACTTCCTGATCCGCCGCTCGGCGTGCAGGTCGGCAGGCTTGCCGGTCTTGTCGCTGATGATTTCTTCAGTCGGGATCCGGATGCGGCCTGCGCAGATGGCTTTCAGCACCGCATCGCGCTTCTCCTTCGCGGTGCCCGGCTTTCCTGCGTCATCTCCTTCCGGCACCGTGCCGGCCAAGGCGCGTTGCAGCTTCGAAACATGCCGCATTGTTCTGGGCGTGGCGTTTTGGGGCGCTTCGTTGTTCATCGCCTCGATCAGCGTCGTGTTCTCGAGAAGCTTCGCGAGCTGCCTGTTGGCCGTCACCTTGTTCGAGGACAGCCATACGGTCGCCTCTTCAGCGTCCCAGTACGCTTGCACTTCCCGCGCGCGCGCCTTCTGTGCCGTGGCAAAAGTCTTGACGACAGTCGCCAACCATCTCAGGACCTGCTTCTCGGGTTCGCCCCGGTAAGAGCGTGGCTTCGCGACCAGGCGCCGGTCGTCCTTGTACAGGCTCTCCAACACTTTCAACTGCTGTTGTCGCGAGACGTTGGAGGGCGCCGCCTTCTCAGGCTCGTGCACGATGAACACCTTTGCGGGGCGCTGCCCTGACCCTTTCACCATCCTCGTCACCATCCCATTGGCGGTGACGACCTTGGTCTGGAGTCGCTGGAGCTGCTGCTGCAGCGTCTGAAGCTGCTCGGGATCGAGACCAGCTACATCGGTCGCAACCTCGTCCACGCTGCGCAACTCGCCTTTCGAAGTCAGGAGCCGGCGCGCGAGTTCTTTCACTTCCAGCGACGCCGTGACGCTACGTGCCGCATCCTCGACCGCAAGCGAGCCGTCGCTTTGCATTTCGCTCATCACGAGGCGGATCAGATAGAGATGCTCGTCGAGCTGCCGCAGAAAGGTTTCAGGGAGCGTTTCAGGCTCAGGCAGGTGGTTGGCTAGGCTCGCGTGTCCGCTGTCACGCATTGCCTTCTTCAAGGCCTGCCAGTACTCGCCGTAGTCGGGAAGACTGCGCAGCCGGTTGTCCGAGAGAACAAAGTGCCGGCCGTTGAAGACGAGCTTCACCGAGTATGCGTTCTTGCCCAACACCCGGGCCAGCGCCGCAGGCGTCGCGTCAGGGTGTTCCTTGTGAGCCTTGAACAGATCCACCAACTCCGCCACGGTGAGCCAACCCGGAAGTTCAGTGGGATCGCCGAGTTGGTTCAGCAGGTGGCAAAGTTCCTCGCGCCAATTCGCATACCCGCGCAGATCGCACACGGCTCTCGCCATGCGACGCAAGGTGCCGTCCGGTTTGATCCACATGCGGGCTTGCATGTCGGAAATGCCGGTTGCTTTCTCCACGTCCTGCAGCAGAGGCCGATTCAGCCGCTTGTTTTCGCAGACGTGTTTCAGCAGATCCACCAGCTGCTGCGCTTCCGCCAGCCTGCGAGGCTTGCCGGCGGCCTGCGTGAGACCGGCGGGAGGCCCGCATCGTTTGGCCTGCCGCAATTCGTGCGAGGCCCGCATCTTGTGCAGCAGGTCTCCCACGTCCTGGGTGCCGTCGGGCACGCCCTGCAGGTCGTCGATCCTGCCGTCTTCCCGCATCCGGACAAGGAAGTCGACAGTGCGGTCCATTCCCGGGATGGTGAGCTTGAAGCGCGAGATTTCGGGATGGTTGTCTTCGTCGGGACGCTCATGCGGCGCGCCATCCATGAGGCCTTGCAGGTATCCGAGCGCCAGGTAGTCCGCGCCCTTGTCGGCACCCGCACCCGCTCTCCACGCCTTGATCACCTCCTGCAACACCGGGTCCTGGCGGCGCAACTTCCACAAGTCGCGCTGTTGATCGTCCTTGCGGATTCCCTCGATGGCGGCCTTGCCCGATGCGCTGCGCCTTGCCAGCGATGCGAGCTGGCCGGCAATGTTCTTCAAGCCATCGAGACTGTCGGTCGGCTGCGCCAGCAACACCCGTCGATCACCGCCTTGCCCCATCGCCAGCACCCTCACTGCCGGCATCGCCTCGTTCAATTCGATCGTGAAGGCTTGGACGTTCGGGACTCCGAGCTCCAGGTCGTCCGGTTGCAAAGATTCAGTCGCGTCACGAAGGGCGCGAACCAGCGCTTGTCCATTGGCTTTGCCATTGCAGTGCTGCCGATAGGCCTCCAGGAGCCAGGTCCAGTCCTTCTGCATCAGCTTCCACAACCGGGCCATGGTCCGGTATTCGCGGTCCCGATCCGCAGTGAAGGGTTTGCCCGCGCGCGTGCGGGCGACGCGCTTTGGCTGCCTGGACGTCGAGACTGTGGTGTCCTTGCTGGCGACGGGCCGGCGACTTGTCTCTGTCCGGGCCCGCTTTGCGGTCGGCAAGTCGACTCGCGGACGAGTGTCAGTTCTCTGCGGCATCAAACGCTTCGAGCGCAAAGCTTGCAGTGGCGCGAGCCCCGAGTCGCTCCCTGGCGACAGGGGTCGTGTGGCCTCCGGTGCCTGAGCCTGTGGAAGGCTTGAGGATTCGGGGCCTGGTGTGGAGCCGGAGCGGTCGCGGATTCGCTTCATTGCAGTTGGATCGGGAAGTGTCGCCCGCCCGATTGGAAGCTTCAGTAGGACGCGCACGGGCGCAGGCCCGAAGCGACGCCTTCGACGGCGAAGGTGTGTCCCTTGAAAAGGGGAGCGGAGCCCCTTGACGCTCATCCCTGTGCATGGGCTTGCCTTCCCGGTTTTGCTCGTCTAGAATTATTTAGAAGTGAACGACTGATTTTTCATTAACTTCGTCACCCAGCCAGGAAGCGCGTATGAACATCGTCTGCATCGGCGGCGGCCCCGCCGGACTGTACTTCGCGCTGCTCATGAAGCAGCAGGATCCGGCGAACGAGATCACCGTGGTCGAGCGCAACCGTCCGTACGACACCTTCGGCTGGGGAGTGGTGTTCTCCGACCAGACGCTCGGCAACCTGCAGCAGGCGGACGCGAGGACGGCCACGCAGATCCTCGATGCGTTCAGTCATTGGGACGACATCGAGGTGAACATCCGCGGCCACAAGATCCGCTCCAGCGGCCACGGCTTCTGTGGCATCGGCCGCAAGCGGCTGCTCAACATCCTGCAGGCGCGCTGCGAGGAGCTGGGCGTCAAGCTCGTGTTCGAGACCGAGGTGCAGGGCGACGAGCAATTTCCCGAGGCCGACCTCATCATCGCCAGCGACGGGCTGAACAGCCGCATCCGAACGAAGTACGCCGCCACCTATCAGCCCGACATCGACGTGCGCCGCAATCGCTTCGTGTGGCTGGGCACGCAC
>DASTGE010000421.1:0-4042 GCA_035719405.1 Burkholderiaceae bacterium | reverse complement strand
GCCGAGGATGCACGGGGTGAAGCCGGCGTCACGCGCCACCCTCGCCGCTGCCTCCAAAGCCATTTGCGGCGTGGCGATCATGCGGATCTCGTGGCCTGCTAGGCGCGGGTCGCCCGGCTTGACGCTTTCGTCCTCACCGCTTTCCAGCAGAGCGCGCGCAGCCTGCGGCACTTCGATGCGATAGCGGTCGATGATGGCCAGCGCGTCGGTGCAGGTCGTGGGGTCGGCGGCGGTCGGCCCTGAGGCGATGTCAATCGGCGAGTCGCCAGGTACGTCGGAGATGGTCAGTGTCAGCACGCGCGCTGGGTGGCAGGCGGCGGCGAGCCGGCCCCCTTTGATCGACGAGAGGTGTCGCCGCACGCAGTTCATCTCCGAGATGCTCGCCCCGCAGGCGAGAAGCGCGGCATTGATCGACTGCTTGTCGGCCAGCGTGAGTCCGGGTGCGGGTGAGACGAGCAATGACGAACCGCCGCCCGAGATCAGCGAGATCACCAGATCATCGGCGGTCAGCCCGCTCACGAGCTGGCGGATGCGCTCGGCTGCATGCAGGCCCGCTTCGTCAGGGACCGGATGCGCGGCCTCGACGATCTCGATGCGGTCGCACGGCACGGCATAGCCATGGCGCGTGACCACCAGCCCTTCGAGCGGCTCTTTCCAATGCCGCTCAAGGCTGCGCGCCATCTCGGCCGACGCCTTGCCGGCACCGATCACGATGGTCCGTCCCTTTGGCGGCGGGGGCAGGTGGGGCGGCAGGCACAACGCAGGCTGCGCGGCGGCGACGGCCGCGTCGAACATGTGGCGCATCAGTGTGCGATGGTCGACCGGGGCAGGGTGATCCATGAGGCGGGTCCTTGGCGTGTCACTGCCCGACACTTTATGGACCCGCGCCGGGAATGCCCAATGGAATATCGTCAAGCTGGCGTGGACGCGGCGGAATGGCGTTCGCGTTGCCCCCTCACCCAATGAGGGAGAAGGAGCAAAGCGGCAGCCCCTGCCTCAAATCCCTTCAGGCGTTTCCCTCTCCTGCCACACCATTTGAAGCGTGGACAGCAGTGCCTGGATCACCGCCGCGTCTGCGCTGGCATGCGGGCGAGGTCGTGCCAGCCCGCATCGCGCAGGCGCTCCTGCCAGCCCGCAGGCGCGACGATCATGTAGTGCTCCAGCGACAGCGGCCGTAACGAGATGAGCGGGTCCTTGAGGGTGCCGAGATAGAAGCATGCGTCCACCTGCCCATCGCGCAGCATCTGCAGCACGGTGCCCGAGATGCCGTGCACGAGCGACACGTCCACATGCGGATAGAACTGCAGCAGCGCGGACAGCAGCGGGCCCAGGCGGATCGAGTCGGGGTCGATGATGGTGCCCAGCCGCAACATGCCCGAGACGTTGCCGCGCATCGACGCGGCCAGTGCCACTGTTTCCTGCGCCGCCTCCAACGTCTTCGACGCGAGCGGCAGCAGGCGGCGTCCGGCGGGGTGAGCAACATGCCGCCGGGCGTGCGATCGAAAAGGAGCACCCCGAGTTCGTCTTCGAGGCTCTTGATCTGCTTGGACAGCGCCGACTGGGTGAGGTGCAGCTGCTCGCCCGCCCGCACGAGCTGACCCGTGCGGGCGACGGCGAGAAAGGCCCTGAGTTGGTAAAGCTCCACAAGAGCGATCGTGAGGCAGTGTCCGGGCGACCCCACTCATCTCGCGGCCGGCTGCGGCATTGTTGACTCAATGCTTCGGGTCCGGGTACTGCGCTTCGCCGATAGGCGTCGGCCTACCCGACGCGTCTCTATTATCGAAATGAAGGCTCCATCCCTCCGAATTGCCTTACCCAATTCCAAGCCGTGCGACGGATGGATGACCACCTCATCTCCTTTACCCACCCCTTGCAACAATGAAAATCAGCGGCATTACGCAACAAGCCGGCGGCTGTGTGGAAGCCTCCCCCTCGTCACGACAGGCAGGCCTCAGGAACACGGCCTTGTCCTCGTCGCGCCCCGAATCGGACCGGCTCCCTGCAAAGGGACGAAAGGCGGGATCGGATGCGGGCGCGTCCAGCTCGAAGCGGCCGCGAGTTTCCGCACCGCTGCAGACCAGCAGCGTCACGACGCCACGGGCCGGAGATGCCCCTTCCTCCTCAGCCGCCCCGAAAGGCAAACCGTTCCGTGTCCCGCGCCCGCTTCGTGCTCAGGATGTGCTGAATATCTTGCGGCTCAAAGCCGAGGGCAAGGGTACCGATGAGATCAGCAAGCGTCTGGACAGGCCTCACAGCTTGGTCAGACTGTGGCTTCAATCAACAGCATGGAGCCGTGGCACTCTGGCCCCCAGACTGGCGCGGCTTGCCGACTACGCTGCATTGCGCGACGAGATCCATCAGGCAGCAGTGCAACTTGAACTCCACGGTGGTGAGCTTCCGGCAGCCGCCACAAAGCGGGCCAGCAACGTGACGACAGGCCAGGTCGCTGCGGCCCTCGAAGAATTGCTCGGCCCCGATCTGCCGAAGGATCCGAAGCGGCGCATCTCGCATGTCGCCGGACGCCTCGGCATACCACGCCGGACGCTGCGCGCATGGATCAACGAAAGGGGGACACTGCTGCGTCCCGGAAGTGTGCAGATCCTCCCCGACTTCGAGCAGCATCGCCGGCGTTTGGTGGATTGCCTCACGCAATTGGGACAGATGGAATCCGTCCTGGCCCTGAGCAGCGATCAGGTGGGAATCCGGCAACACATGATGGCAGAGTCACTTGTTGCGGTGCTGGGCGATCTCGCACGAGAACCGCTTGCCAGGCTGGAGGACGTCGTCCTTGCAAGGAACATCAACGTCAGTAACCTTCGCCAATACCTCGCGGCGGACGGTGCCCTTGTAGCGTCGCCCGACAAGCTCGTTTCGCTGCCCGACTACGGGCAGCACGTCAAGGCGCTCAAGTCCGCCTTGACGGCTCTGGGGCATCAGGAGGATGCCGACAGGCTGAGACCGCCAGCAATGGCTGCGGGGAAGTTCCTCGACTTCACCCGACGCCATTTCGGCCAGTTGATGGCCGCCGTGGAGCGGCTGTCGCTGCAACCCGACCTCGATCAAGCCGTCGAGGCCCGACGAGCGGGCGTGCCGCCCATCCTCCTTACCGTGCTGCTCAATGAGGCGGGCAAGCTACGAACCGCCGAGGAGATGGTCGAACGATTGTTCGGCCTCAAGGATTACCAGCGCTCATCGGTAAACGACATGTTGGCGCGGATCGTCGCACGGCACGCGAAAGGCACACGTGAAGCGCAGAAGGAAGTCATGAAGCGGATTGATCTTGCCGGAGCAGGCCACCTGCCGGATCGCGTGCTGATCGTTGGAAGCGGGAGCGTCGATCCTGAATCACGAGCGTCCAGGCGGATTGAACGCATTTACGCCAACAGCCGTGATCTCGTTCGGGAGCCGCGCAGCTATGCCGGCGATCGTCCGCGCCAGGTACTCCGATGGCTCAGCACGATGTTGATGCGACGCTTTCCGGCAGGCAAGGAGGTGCAGTGCTATTACGATGCGCCACGACATGTGATCGTCGTTTCCGCCAATTCCCAGGCGGTGTGCAATGACATCCGCCGGTATCTCCGTGATGGAGGGATCGAGCGCCTGCTGAACGAGGATCCCGCTGCGCAGAAGGACATGGCGGCGCGAGAAATGCGCCACTTCACCAAGCTCGCACGGCGTATGGATCCGGCTTCCAATTTTGGTGACGAGGGCTCCGAGCCGATCTTCGCCGCGATTGCGGAGCGTCGCTTTGAAGTGCCAAAGCGCCACTTCACCTTCCAGCGCGTGACCATTGATCTTCATGCCGAGCGGCGGATCAAGGAACATCTGCGTTCACAAGGTTCCGGCGCCGTCGATTTGGCGGTGCTCGCCGGTACAAAGCGCCCCTGCGGGACTTGCGCGTCAGAACTTGACATGCCAGCCGAAGGACATCGCGGTCCGTTCTGGCTTTCCGTGGCCGGGCGGTATGACGTCGATGTCGAGAAGGTCGTTCGTGATGATTTGCAGAACGGGGTTGGAAGTTCCGTGACGCGCGCTCGTGAAG
>DASTGE010000420.1:0-3411 GCA_035719405.1 Burkholderiaceae bacterium | reverse complement strand
GTGAGCTGGCATCTTTGACGGCGCAAGGACACCGCCCACCTCGGTTAGCGCGCGGGTGACTTGCCCGCAATCCCATGAATCCCACTGGTTGCAAGCACCCGTGGCGTCGTAGCCTTCCTGACTTTGCGCCGCCAGGGGCGCAGCCAACATAGGGAGGCCTTGTTCGTGCGTCATTGCCACATCTCGCTGATGGCTGCCTGTGCGCTCGTGTTCGCCCAGGCACAGGCGCAGCCGGGCGCGTCTGCCATCGCGCTGCCCGGCCTGAAGGCAGCGACGCACGTCACCCGCGATGCTTATGGCATTGCGCACGTGCAGGCCGTCAACGAGCACGACCTGTACTTCATGCAGGGCTATGTGCACGCGCAGGATCGCCTGTTCCAGATGGACGTCGCCCGGCGCAGGCCCGAGGGGACACTGGCCGAATTGCTGGGAATGGCGGCGCTGCCCGGTGATGTCGAGTTGCGCACGCTTGGCATTCGCCGCGCCGCCGAAAGGTCGCTCCCGCTGCTTTCGCCCGACGGGCGTGCCGCGTTCGAGGCCTATGCGGAAGGGGTCAACGCCTACGTTTCCCGCTCGCACGCGCTGCCGCCTGAATATGCCGCTCTCGAAATCACGCGCTTCAGGCCCTGGACTGCGCTCGACAGCATGACGGTGGCCAAGTCGCTCACCTTCTCGCTGTCGTTCAGTCTGCAGGACATCGCCAACACGCTCGCGCTGCAAGCCTATTCAGCGGTGTTCGATCCATTGTTCGGCCCGGGTACCGGGCAGACGCTCTTCAGTGAAGACCTGTGGCGGTCTCAGCCGTTCTATCTCGCGTCCACAGTGCCGGACGCATCGGTCGGCGCACGACCCTTGTCGTCAGCCAGGCCGGTGTGGTCGGGCACGGAAGCAGGCGCAGCAGCGCGATTGGGCAAGAAGTACGTCGAGCGCGTGCACGATCTTCCGTTCTTCAAGCAGCGGCTGGCGCGTCACGATCGTGCGGGGTCCAACGAATGGGCGGTGTCGGGCGTTCACACGACGAGCGGCCGGCCGCTGATCGCCAACGATCCCCATCTCGCGCTGGGCGAGCCGTCGACCTTCTATCCGATCCATTTGAAGACCGCTTCTTCCGACACCATGGGCAGCGGCTTCGCGGGCGTGCCCTTCGTGGTTGCCGGCCAGACGCGCAGCTTCGCCTGGGGGACGACCGTGAGCCCGCTGGACGTGACCGATGTCTTCGAGGAACAACTCGTTTCCGATCCCGGCTCACCGAGCGGCTTCAGCACGATGTATATGGGCCGGCGCGAGCCCGTGATTGCGCTTCCTGAACGGTACCGGGTCAACCACATCGGCGACGGTATCCCCGACAACCTGACTGACGCGCCCTCGGGATCGGTGCCCCCCGCCACGTTGATCGTGCCACGCCGCAACAATGGCCCGATCGTGCAACTCGATGCCGCCAACGGCGTTGCCTTGAGCATCCAGTACACCGGCTTCAGCGCCACACGGGAGGCCGACGCCTTCCTGGCCATCAATCGATCCCGCAATCTGGGCGACTTCCGCCGCGCATTGCAATGGTTCGATGCGGGCAACCAGAACTTTGCCTATGCCGATGTCGAGGGCAACATCGCGTACTTCGCGACCTCGGAGGTTCCCGTCCGCGAGGATCTGCAGCAAGGGTTCGTCGCCGGCCTTCCGCCTTGGTTTGTCCGCAGTGGCAGCGGTGGCAACGAGTGGCTTGCAGTCAGGCATCCGCAGCCGGGACAGGCCATTCCCTACGAGATCCTTCCTGATGGGGAGATGCCGCATCTCGTCAATCCACCCGCAGGCTGGTTCGTCAATGCAAACAACGACCCGGCCGCCACAGTGCTCGACAATCGCCCGCTCAATCAGCTGCGCCCCGGCGGCGGGCTGTACTACCTCAACGAGGCGTATGACGCAGGCTTGAGGGCTGGCCGCATCACGGAGCTGTTGCGGACAAAGCTTTCACGGGGACGGGTCTCGCGGCATGACATGCAGTCGATCCAAGCGGATGTGGTGCTGCCCGATGCGCAATTCTTCGTGCCGCTGCTGCATCAGGCGCTGTCGCGTGCCGATGTGTCGCTGGAGCCTGCCCTGGCCGCACTCGCGCAGCGTCCTGACGTGCGAGAGGCCATTGCTCGCCTTGGCGCCTGGAAACTCACAGCCCCGACGGGCATTCCCGAGGGATACGACGCGAAAGACGTCAACGGATCGCCCGGCATGCCATCGCCTGCCGAGATCTCCGAGAGTGTCGCTGCCACGCTCTACAGCGTCTGGCGTGGGCAGTTCATCCGCAACACGATCGACGCCACACTGGCGGCCGTGCCGCTGCCCCCCGGCATGCCCTTGCCGAAGCCGGAGGATCAGTTCGCCCTCACGGCGCTGAAAGGGCTGCTGGAAAGGCCGCAACCCGGTGTGGGCGCATCGGGGATCGACTTCTTCAATGCGCCTGCGGCGGCGGCGGTCGATCGGCGCGACATCCTCATTTTGAAGAGCATGGCCGACGCGCTCGGGTTGCTCTCGGGGCCCGAGTTCGAGGCCGCATTCCGCCGCTCCACGCGGCAGGACGACTATCGGTGGGGCAAGCTGCACCGCATCGTGTTCCGGCATCCCATGGGCGGACCCTTCGACGTGCCGCCGGCATTCGGGACCCTCGTGCATCCGCTCGGCGAGGCGCTGCCCGGCTTCTCCAGCGACGGCGGCTATGGGGCGGTCGACGCGTCGAATCACGACGTTCGTGCGCAGTCGGCAAGCGCCTTCATGTTTGACGAGGGGCCGGTCAATCGCTTCGTCGCGGAAGCCGATGGCTCGGTGATGCGCGCCTGGTCGGCGTGGCCGGGGGGCACGAGCGGCATTCCTGGCTCGCCGTTCTACCTGAACCTGCTGGGGATTTGGCTCACGAACGACACCGTGCCGCTGCTGTTCACCGAGGCCAGCCTGCAGCAGTCGATGTTGTCGGTGAGCCGCTTCGTTCCGGGGCGATGAGCGAAGCCTTCGCCAAGCGAAACCTGAAAGCTCCTGGGGGGAGCCATTCATAGCGATGGTGACTGTTCTCGCCGCCCCGGCATCATCTTCCGATCGCCGGATGATGTCGATCAAAGCGGTTGCACGAGAGGGTCTCGCGAGCCATGGTGCTTGCGGCGCGCACTCATTAGCATTTCATTCGCGGCCGCAGCCTGCCGGCGTCGAATGAGCCGCAGGTTTGCCGACATCGTTCTTCCGTGAGCGTGAAGGAGTACGCCATGGCCCACTCGCTGGACAGACAGGCGCTTTCCCCGGAGCTTTCCCATGACGGTGCGATGCCCCTGGTGCAGGAGGTCTCGCCGGCCCGCGTCTTCGCCTGGCTCCAGCTCGGCGCTCGCGATCTCGCGCAGATGCCCCGTATCAGCCTTGAAGTGGGTGCGGCTGTGG
>DASTGE010000419.1:0-4830 GCA_035719405.1 Burkholderiaceae bacterium | reverse complement strand
AGGAACGCTCGCCTCGATCGAGCAGGGCGCGATGGAAACCCAGGCGGGCCTCTGCGCCGAGCTCGGCCTCCAGCAGCCGGTCATCGCCTGGCACACGATCCGCGACAACATCGCCGAGACCGGTGCGCTGCTCGGCCTCATCGGCGGCACGCTCGGCAAGCTGAGCATGGACGTGAAGCTGATGATGCAGACCGAAGTAGGCGAGGTGTACGAGCCCTTCGCCCATGGCCGGGGCTCCAGCAGCACGATGCCGCAGAAGCGCAATCCGATCTCCAGCTGCTACATCCATGCGGCGATCTCGGTGGTGCGCCAGCATGCCGCCGCATTGATGGACGCGATGGTGGCAGATCACGAGCGCTCGACTGGCCCGTGGGAGATCGAGTGGATCGTGTTGCCCGAAGCCTTCTGCCTGATGGCCGGGGCGTTGAAGCAATCCCGCTTCGTCCTGGAAGGGCTGGAGGTCAATGCGCAGGCCATGCGCCGCAACATCGACCTGACGCACGGGCTTGTGATGAGCGAGGCCGTGATGATGGGCCTGGGGCCGTATATCGGCCGCGAATACGCGCACGATCTGGTGTACGACATCTGCCGGCAGGCACTGAAGCAGCAGCGTCCGCTGCTGGACCTTCTGGCCGAGCATCCGCAGATTAACCGGCATCTGGATCGCGCGGCACTCGCAAAGCTGTGCGATCCGGCGAACTATCTCGGCCAGTCCGGGGTGATGGTCGATCGCGTTCTCGCCACGCTGAGCTGAAGCCCATCCGCGACGCAACGAAGCCGGCCTGAAAAGGCCGGCTCGGGCGAAGCCTTGCCATACTGAACGAGGAGACGCTGCGCTACATCCGTGACCGTCATGCCAGGCCTGCCGGTTGCCGGCGTCGCACTCATCGTCGGGACCGACCGCTTCATGTCCGAGGCAAGGGCGATCACCGGCACGATGAGCTATGCAGAGGCTATGGCTGTGCTTTGCGCCATGCATCCCATCCCAATCGAGGCGCGCGCCCTCGCGGGGAATTGTTCAGCGCCTCCTTGCGACCAAAAATCAATTTGAGATGATTGCCGTAAAAGCGCTTCGCAGGTCGTGACGTTACTTCGGGTTGTGAATTGGCCCTGAAGCAATAACAAAGTAACGTTCCGGCTCATGAACCCATCAAGAATTGGAAGGGGCCGCGATGCGGCTATTCAGGGCCAGCAGGCGGTGACGCAACCTGCCACACGCGGTAGGGCGGGCAGGGATAATTTCACTGGCTCATCGTCGCAAATGCCCATTGCCCCGGCAGGAATCGGGAGTCATCGCGGTCGAAGGTCGATGACGCCGCGGCAGCCGGGCCCATTCGGTCGGGCGGTTGATCCATCTTCTGGCTCCGCCGAGCAGGGAGGAGCCGCCGTCCCGGGTCCACGTGACTTTGCGCATCTGCTCGAGGAGCGGATGCACGCGGGGCAAGAGCAGAACGCGCGGATTGTCGACCAATTCAACTGCGGCAAAGCCACGGAAGACGCTGTGCTACGGGTCACATCGTCCTGCTTGCATCGAGGTGGCAACGACTGGAATGCTGCAGTGGCTTGCCTGCAGGCGCTGAGCCGCTGCCGGCATCGGCAGACGGGGCAAGGAGTCTTCCCGAACACGATCACCTACAACGCGGCGATCTCCGCGTGCGAGAAGGCGGGACGGGCGGACAAGGCGCTGGAGCTGTTCGATCACCTGCAGACCCACGGCCCGGCCCGCAGTGTCTTCCCCAACACGATCACCTACTCCGCCGCGATCTCCGCGTGTGAGAAGGCGGGATGGGCGGACAAGGCGCTGGAGCTGTTCGATCACCTGCAGACCCACGGCCCGGCCCTCAGTGTCTTCCCTAACACGATCACCTACAACGCGGCGATCTCCGCGTGCGAGAAGGCGGGACGGGCGGACAAGGCGCTGGAGCTGTTCGATCACCTGCAGACCCACGGCGCGGCCCTCAATGTCTTCCCCGACACGATCACCTACAACGCCGCGATCTCCGCATGCGAGAAGGGGAGGCGGGCGGACCTGTATGCCGACTTGCTGCTGACTGGGATCAAGGGAGTTTCCGGCAAGCCCGACACCAAGGTTTTCCAGCCGACGCTGGGGTTTAATTTCCGCTTGAACCAACTGGATTCGCACGAGAATGCCGCCCTGACCCGGCGGAGCGATCCATTGGCTCGAAATCCTGGGGTTCACCCTGCCGTGGCCCGGGCGATCTTCCACGTCTTGCTGAAGGAGCCCGAGAAGATATGGGGACCGGGTGCGGTGGGCATCAACGACAAGACGGAGTTCGTAGTAGGCCAGCACGGCGAGGGTTCAGTCAGGGATGCAATTGCCCAGTGCATGCGCGATCAGGGCTGGGCGCCTGTGCACCCGCTAAAGCCCGATGGCATGCCCAACCTTGGTTGCCTGGCGGTTCAGCCGCAGCAGGGACTGCCGGAGCCATCCCGCGCGAGTGGTCGCAAGCTGAATCCGTTCGCCAAAGAGTTCAAACCAGGGCAACGGGGATGAACTGCGCGCAAGGCGATGGTGTCGGCTTGCACCATGAGCGCTGCCACCGATGCAGCAGCAACTCCTCGATGCGTTGAGCGTGGACGAGTAGCCCTTACGGGGGTCCGTCGGGCGCAGGACGACCGCGCTGATTTACGAGAAGATATTAAACACTCCGACTTGCCGTGTTCGTCTCCGGGCACGTGAAGTCAGGGCGCAGGAGTGTTGACCGGCGGGCGGTTCACCGGACGCTTGACTGTATGCAATGCCGCGCCAATTGCGGAAGCACAACCTTCAGCGATGCTCCGACAAGCCGTTGAAATTCGGCCTTCAACAATGCCGGAAGCAGGCAACCTGCTCGCGCCGAACGACTTCAGCCGCTTTGCTGTCGCTGCTGGGCTCGGCCCGGAGAACAACGGCTTTCTTTCCTACGACAACCTGTACTGGACGGGTGGTGCGCCACAGAG
Organism: Burkholderiaceae bacterium; assembly: GCA_035719405.1. Classification (GTDB taxonomy): domain Bacteria; phylum Pseudomonadota; class Gammaproteobacteria; order Burkholderiales; family Burkholderiaceae_C; genus CAMLIZ01. Next base: position 1,869 of record DASTGE010000419.1, on the reverse strand, counting down.
TGCCAGCGACTACCGGGCCTATCATGTACTTCGTGCCGAAGTGGCTGCTTCAACGCCCGTAATTCTGCTGGTCGCTGGACCCTGGCGGGCTGGGGCCGCGCAACCTCAAGCTCAAATGCTGGCGATTCTGTCGATTACCCAAAAAATCAATTCCGTGCTAAAGCGGTTGATTGAAATGGTTTTGACACCCGATCCTGAGGGCCGCCCCTCAGCTGCGGTGTAAGCGTGAGCCGACGCCATTCTTGCCTGCCTATTGAAGCTTGTGGAGGTCCGGGCGCAGTGAGTTGTCGGCGAAGTGCGCCTTACATGGACCGGGCGTGAATGCGGCCGCGCGACGCGGGGTGCTGGCCAAGGCGCTGCAGCGCATCGACGAAGCCAGACATCGGCGCTTTCAGATGCACTTCACGCCAAGTTCGGCATCGTGGTTAAATCTTGTGGAGCGCTTCATTCGCGATACTTCACTGAGGGATTGAAAGCGACGACGAGACGAGGAGGCACTCGTCTTCGCATCTCGGTAGGTCGCAGGCAATCGAAGAGGATGTTCGCCGAAGGCGCTATCTGGGGTACACGCTCGTCGAGGACATACCCGACGTCGATCACGACTGGGATTCCATAAAGGAACAAGCGAAGGAAATAGGGTCCCGCGAGCACTGGGCGGCTGCTAAGGCCGAAGCGTGGGCGAAGGGGGGAGACAACGTTTGGGTTGTTGAGCATATAGAAGAGGATGAAAGGAAACCTCCAAGCTACCCAGGTAGCGAGGCAGGCTCGGAAGTACGTAGTGAATATTGGGAAAAGAAACAAAAATATGATAGATGGCAAAGAACTAAAGACATTGAATCGACTGGGGAATATAAATATATAGAAAAAATGAACGAACTCTACGCTCAGCGTGAAGGTGGTGAGAGCCTTGCGCCCGAGGACGACAAAGAGTTGGAAGATTGGCTCAAAAAGACCCTATGGAGGCACGTATTTTTCGAGAACATGCCTAATGGCAGCATTTGAGGCTTGTAGAGGTCGGAGTGCAGCGGGTGGGCGGCGAAGGCCCTGCTCTTCACGATTCACGACTGCGGCTTCGTCGCTCGCCTGGCAGTCGAAGATACCGGGGCCAGCGAAATGCGCATTGAGAAGATGGTGCGGCTGATCTGCGAGTCGCAGTACAGCATTCACGACCTTTCCGGGGGTGAATTAAAAGCGACGACGAGACGAGGAGGCACTCGTCTTCGCATCTCGGTAGGTCGCTTCGCAAAGAAGCGTTGACAATGCGCGTCCGCTCTCATAATGCAGAGTCGGCATCTAAAGGCGATTTTAAAAGGCTCTTTACGCCTAGACCGTCGTCATGGAGGGTGGCCTCGCCCTTGAGCGGATCCCCTATTGCGCCGAGCTCCCAAATCAACTGATCAAGCACTTCCAGTCGTACTGAAACCTCCCCGAATCAATCCATATCACCCGAGAGACCAACAGCATGTCATCAAACAGATCTGTAACGAGCGGAATATCTCGCAACCCCGTATCTTCACCTGTGCCGACAGAGTCCAGAGCGCCGTCCAGAACGCCGACAGTGTCCAGAGTGCCGTCCAGAACGCCGACAGTGTCCAGAGTGCCGTCCAGAACGCCGACAGTGTCCAGAGTGCCGTCCAGAGCGCCGACAGTGTCCAGAGTGCCGTCCAGAGCGCCATCCGTGCCAGGGTATGCGGAATCGTCGGGCAGTGGCAGATACGCACCTGCCCCCGAAGGGTACGTGCCGAGCAGGTCGCGCGGCGGCGAGTCAGCTCATGCACAGCTGTTTCAGGTGAATGAAGAAAGCCGAGGCGCCGTGCTGGAGGAGCCGATGCAGTACCAACAAGTTGCTTTCGAAAGCGGTTCGACGAT
>DASTGE010000418.1:0-2575 GCA_035719405.1 Burkholderiaceae bacterium | reverse complement strand
TGCTTCGGCAAACCTCGCACTGACCTCATGAATGCGTCGGGGGACTAAACGATTACGTTTTGGGTGCCCATCTTGGACGCTGCTGCGCAGGTTGCCAGACATGACGATTTGTCGACGAGGATGCATCATCTTAGAAACGATCCCCTGGAGACCATGCTTCACGCAAAGGTCCAACTGCGTCTCGCACTTGGCCTTCCCGAGGAAGTGCCCTCACAGATGGATTGGCGCAGCTCCAGTGAGCTGACAGATAACGACTTGAATGACACCCAGAAGAGGGTGCAAGCACGCGAAGCCGATGGCTCTTCCCTGCGGGAGTGGCTCTTGGGCAATGACACATGGCGCGCCGGGATGAAGCAGTTGCATCGGGAGGCATTTCATGCCCTCGATCGAGAGTTCGATGACGATCCGTTCTTCGATCTCGACTTGCCGCCGCAAGATGGTGACGAGCATGTCGCCGCGCGCATTGCCTATACCGAGGCTGCAAAGGACTTGGAACTACGGAAGGCGCAAGCGGAAAACCAACTGCTACTGAAATGCGCCGAGCTGAATTGAAGGACTGAGAAGAACGAACGCTCCGCGGGACAGCCTGACACTTCGCTCAGCGCACAAGCCGCCGCCAGGCCACTCCGGCTGGCGGCGGCTTAGGTATTTCTACTTATCAAAATCAATTAGACATTGTTCAACTCACTGACTAATATCAACGAAAGAGTTAGACATAGACGAATCGGTTTGACAAGGAGCCTCATGAGCAAAGCCTTCGCTTCCCAGGCCGACCTGCAGGAAAAGCAGATCAGCTTCTCGCAGCTCTCCCCGCATGCCTACGCCTACACGGCGGAGGGTGATCCGAACACGGGGATCATCGTGGGCGACGACGCGGTGCTGGTCGCCGATACGCAGGCCACGCCGGCGATGGCTGCCGATGTCATTCGGCGCATCCGGGAAGTGACGGACAAGCCGATCAAGTACGTCGTGCTCACGCACTACCACGCCGTGCGCGTGCTCGGCGCCTCGGCCTACCAGCCGCAGCAGATCATCGCCAGCCAGGACACCTATGAGCTGATCGTCGAGCGCGGCGAGGCCGACAAGGCCAGCGAGATCGGCCGCTTCCCGCGCCTGTTCCGCAACGTCGAAACCGTGCCCCCGGGGCTCACATGGCCGACCATCGCCTTCACCGGCAAGATGATGTTGTGGTTGGGCAAGGTCGAAGTGCAACTGCTCCAGCTGGGCCGGGGTCATACCAAGGGCGATACCGTCGTCTGGCTGCCCGAGGACCGCGTGCTACTGAGTGGTGACCTGGTCGAGTTCGACGCCACGCCCTACGCCGGCGACGCCTACTTCCAGGACTGGCCCCGCACCCTGGACAACATCGCGGCCCTCAAGCCGCGGGCGCTCGTGCCCGGGCGGGGGCCAGCGCTGGTCGGCGAGGAGCGGGTGCGTGCCGGACTGGAGAGCACCAAAGCCTTCGTTTCCGAGTTGTTCGCGGCCGTCAAGGCGGCGGCTTCATCCGGCCAGGACTTGCGCAGCGTCTACCGGCAGACCTACGACAAGCTCAAGCCGCGTTACGGCGATTGGGTCATCTTCGACCACTGCATGCCATTCGACGTGACCCGCGCTTATGACGAGGCCACGGCGTATCCCGATCCTCGCATCTGGACGGCAGAACGCGACCGCCAGATGTGGGAAGCGTTGGAATCCTGACGACGCGCCGGGGCGGTGCCGAATCGTTGCCGCCCCGATCATTCCCTCGATCCCCACAGGCCGCGTCCGACGCGGCCGGCCCTCACTCATCCTCGTCCACCATGCGCGACTCGCTATATACCGGCACCGGTGCGCAGATTCAGGCCATCCAATTCGATTACCGCCGCTCCTCGGATCAGGATGCGGCACGCCCTGTGCGAGACCCCATCGTCGTCGTCGGCGCGGGTCCTGTGGGTCTGAGTCTGGCCATCGACCTCGCACAACGCGGACAGCGCGTGCTGCTGCTCGACAACGACAACAAGTTGTCGACCGGCTCGCGCGCCATCTGCTTTGCAAAACGTACGCTGGAGATCTGGGATCGGCTCGGCGTTGGCGACCCGATGGTGGCCAAGGGCGTGAGCTGGAAGGTCGGCAAGGTGTTCTTTCGAAACGAGCTGCTGTATCAGTTCGACCTGCTGCCCGAACCGGGCCACGAGCGGCCGGCCTTCATCAACCTGCAGCAGTATTACGCCGAGGCCTATCTCGTTGCGCGCGCAATGGAGCTGCCCAACCTCGAGATTCGCTGGCGGCACGGGGTGTGCGCCGTGGAGCAGGCGGGCGACAAGGTCATGCTGGGCATCGACACGCCCGAAGGCCGATACACGGTGGAAGCCGATTACGTCGCTGCCTGCGACGGCTCACGCTCGGCGGTGCGACAGCTCATGGGTCTGGAAAGCAAGGGCCGTGTCTTCCGGGACCGCTTCCTCATCGCCGATGTGCGCATGAAGGGCCACGCTTGGGCAACACAAAAGTTGCCGGTCTCGGAGGACGGCGGCCAGCCTGCGAGGGGAACTGCGACCGGCGCCGAGCCCGAGCGCTGGTTCTGGTTCGATCCACC
>DASTGE010000417.1:0-6069 GCA_035719405.1 Burkholderiaceae bacterium | reverse complement strand
TGCCCCGGGTGCCGTACGTTCCCACAACAGCGGAAAGCGCACATGCTCGACACCGAGCGAAGCCAGGCGGTCGATGTCGTCCAGGCGCTGTGCAAAGCCGGTCGCCTCGAGCTGGTCGAAGTAATGATCGCCGACGCGGTTCACGGTGCACTCCGGCCCGGCCCAGAGCGCGATCGGGCGCGGGCCGGTCATGCGTTGCCAATAGGATTCGAAGCCCGGCCGCCGCCATTGGCCAGGATCGCTGCATGTGTGTGATTCGCGAGCGGCAGATCCAGAGCGCTGCTCTTGGGCGCCCCGTCGTTGAGCTGCCGCTCACGCAGCCGCTTGAAGGCCGTGAGCGCCTGAGCCACGACCTGGTCCATGTTGTAGTACTTGTAGGTCGCCAGCCTGCCCACGAAAGTGACGTTATCGAGCGTCTCGGTCTCGGCCTCGTAGCGTTTGTACAAAGCCGTGTTTTCGGGGCGCGGCACCGGGTAGTAAGGGTCGCCCTCCGAGCGTGGGTATTCATAAACCACCGACGTCAGGGCATGCTGCTGCCCGGTCAGGTGCTTGAACTCGGTGCTGCGCGTGTAGGGATAGTCGTTGGGGAAGTTGACAGTGCCCACAAGCTGGAAGCGCTCTTGCGGCAGTGTCACATGTTCGAAGTCCAGGCTGCGGTAGGGCAGCTTGCCGTGCTTGAAGTCGAAGTAGGCGTCGATCGGCCCCGTGTAGATCATGTGCCGCCACGACACGAGCGACGCGATCTCGCGGTAGTCGGTATTGAGCATCAGCTTGATGTTCGGATGCGCCAGCATGCGCTCGAACATCCGGGTGTAGCCGTGCAGTGGCATCGCCTGGTAGGTATCGGTGAAGTAGCGGTCGTCGCGGTTGCAACGCGTGGGCACGCGCGCGGTCACGGTCGCGTCCAGCTCTGACGGGTCCAGCCCCCACTGCTTTCGTGTGTAGCCGCGGAAGAGCTTGTTGTACAGGTCCCGGCCGACCTTGCTCACCACCACGTCCTCGGAGGTGGCGATCCGTTCCCGCCGCTCAGCAACCCGCTTGAAAAAATCCTCGAGCTCCAATGCATTGAGGCTGGTGCCGTAGAGCCGGTTCACCGTGTCGAGGTTGATCGGGATGGGCACGAGTTGACCGTCCACGCTTGCCAGCACGCGGTGCTGGTAGGGACGCCACGGCGTGAACTGCGACAGGTAGTTGAACACCTCCGCGGAGTTCGTGTGGAAGATGTGCGGGCCGTAAGGGTGTATGAGGACGCCGGAATCGTCGTATCGGTCGTACGCGTTGCCACCGATATGGGGTCGCTTTTCCACCAGCAGCACCCGCACGTCGAGCTGACTGGCCAGCCGCTCGGCAAGCACGCTTCCGGCGAATCCTGCGCCGACAATGAGATAGTCAAAACTCCACAGGCCTGCCGCCCGGGAGGCATATGAGGTGTCTTTCAAGCGCTGCCCCTTGTAATGGCGTCCCGGGATACCGCGTGGCATTCGCGACCCGGTCGCAAAGGGCTCCCGGCAATCGACGTTCCGGGAGCAGGGTCTGGTCAGATATCGAAATCGAAGGGCTCGCCAGGCTCCGAGGCCAGGGCCCTTTCGACAACGCTGCGCGTGAGCGGCGAGGCGAATGTCTGGATGAAGTCGTACGCATAGCCCCGCAGCCACGCCCCGCGCCGCACGGCGAGCCGCGTCATGTTCAAAGCGAACAGATGCCGGGCATCGAGCGCACGCAGATGACGGTCGCGTTCCTCGTCGTAGGCGATCGAGGCGACGATGCCCACGCCAAGGCCCAGCTCCACATAGGTCTTGATCACGTCGGCATCGATGGCGGTGAGCACGAGCTCAGGCTCCAGGCCCTGGCGCCTGAACGCTTCGTCGATGTGTGCCCGGCCGGTATAACCGGCGTCATAGGTGATGATGGGGTACTTCGCGATGCGGGCGAGCGTGAGCGGCTTGGCGTCGAGCAGGGGGTGTCCCTCCGGAACCATCACCGAGTGTGTCCAGCGATAGCACGGCAAGGCGACAAGGTCGCGGTACTGGGAGAGCGCCTCCGTGGCGATGCCGATGTCTGCCTCGCCTGAAAGCAGCAGCTCGGCCACATGGCGCGGGGCGCCCTGATGAAGATTGAGCACGACCTGCGGATGGCTGGCGCGGAAATCCCGAACCGCAGTTGGCAGTGCGTAGCGGGCTTGCGAGTGTGTCGCCGCGATCGCCAGCCGGCCTTTGCTTTGCGATGCGAACTCCTCTCCCGCCCGCCTCAGGTTCTCTGCATCGAGCAGAAGACGCTCAACGATAGGCAGAATGTTTTCGCCCGGCGGCGTCAAACCGGTGAGCCGCTTGCCGGCCCGGACGAAGATCTCGACCCCCAGCTCGTCCTCGAGCTCGCGGATCTGGCGGCTCACGCCGGGCTGAGAGGTGTTCAACACCTGCGCAACGGCGGTGAGGTTGAAATCCTGGCGTACAGCCTCGCGGACCGAGCGCAGTTGCTGGAAGTTCACGGTGAGCCATGTTCTCTAATTCGACAAGCGCATTTTGAACACGGAAAGGCAAGGTGAAGAACGACGCTTCGGTTCTATCGATAGCCGCTTTTCAAATGAGGGTTACTGCGGAAATCAAGAACGCGATTTCAATCGCTTCAACACCTCGACCGCGGCGGCTGGCGCCCTCTCCTTTGCGCCGTTGATCATCAGCATGAAGACATCGCGGCGCTGTGGTTGGTCCGCCCCCTTGTCGCCTTCGATGCGTGGTACGCCCTGGGGCTCTCCACCCTCGGCCCAGGCACGACTGCATGCCGCCCAGGAATCGAGTACCTCAGGCGCATAGCCGGTGGTGCATTCGGAGGCGGACTGCATCAGGCGCAGGTAGACGAAGTCGGTCGTGAGGTTCGCGAATGACGGATAGTCCGGCGAATCGGTGATCACGGCGGCCAGGCCATGGCGTCGCAACAGCTCGATGAAGGCAGGGGTCTCGAAGCTCGGGTGACGCACGTCGAGCACATGTCGCAGGGGAAGCCCATCTCGCTGTGCAGGCAGCAGATTCGCGAAGGCATCCAGGTCGACAGGATCAAAACGCTTGGTCGGAGCAAGCTGCCAGAGGATCGGCCCCAGCTTCGGGCCCAGCCGGGTGACGCCGCTGCCGAGGAAGAAGTCGATCGACTCGCCCGCGTCCGCCAGAACCTTCCGGTTGGTGGTGTACCGATGGGCCTTGACGGAGAAGATGAAGTCGTCCGGCGTTTCGTCGCGCCACTTCTCGAAGCTCGATGGCTTCTGTGTGCTGTAGAACGTGCCGTTGATCTCGATCATCGTCACCTGCCGGCTCGCGTACTCGAGCTCGCGTCTGGCCGGCAGACCTGGTGGATAGAACGTGGTGCGCCACGGCTCGTAATTCCAGCCACCGATGCCAACCCGGATTGCGCCGCTTGCCAATCGTCTTGCCTCCTGCCTTTATGGCTTCAGCGTGCCGAGGCGATCACGCCGCCCCCAAGGCAGACCTCACCGTCGTAGAGCACGGCCGATTGCCCGGGCGTCACCGCCCATTGCGCCTGCGCGAACCGCAGCTCGATGCGGTCGTCGGCGGTCCCCAGCTCGCACACGGCGTCGTCCTGCCGGTAGCGCGTCTTCGCCGCGTAGCGGCCGGGCGGCGGTGGAGTGCCCGCGATCCAGCGCGTGTCATCGGCCTGCAGTTCCTTCGACTGCAGCCGGGGATGGTTGTGGCCCTGGACGACGATCAATGTGTTGTGCTCGACGTCCTTGCCCGCGACGAACCATGCGTCGTGGTCGCCCCCGCCGCGCGGCTCGTTCTTTTCCTTCACGCCGCCGATGCCCAGCCCTTTGCGCTGACCGAGGGTATAGAAGCTCAAGCCGACATGACGGCCGAGCGTGCGGCCGCGATCGTCGCGCATCGGCCCCGGCTTGTTCGCGAGGTATCGCTGCAGGAATTCGCGGAATGGCCGCTCGCCAATGAAGCAGATACCCGTCGAGTCCTTCTTCTTCGCCACCGGCAGCCCGATGTCTTCCGCGATGCGGCGCACCTCGGTTTTCTTCAGCTCGCCGACGGGGAACATGGAGCGGGCCAGTTGCGCCTGTGTGAGACGGTGCAGGAAATAGCTTTGGTCCTTGGCCGGGTCCAGGCCTTTGAGCAGTTCGAAGCGGCCGTCATGCTCCCGGACCCGTGCGTAATGTCCTGTCGCGATTCGATCGGCGCCCAGGCGCAATGCATGGTCGAGGAATGCCTTGAACTTGATCTCCGCATTGCACAGCACGTCAGGATTCGGGGTCCGGCCGGCAGAGTATTCGCGCAGGAACTCCGCGAAAACCCGGTCCTTGTATTCGGCCGCGAAGTTCACATGCTCGATCTCTATGCCGATCACGTCGGCGACGCTGGCCGCGTCGAGGAAGTCCTGACGCGACGAACAGTACTCCCGATCGTCGTCGTCTTCCCAGTTTTTCATGAAGATGCCAACGACCTCATGCCCTTGCCGCTTGAGCAGCCAGGCGGAAACGGCCGAATCCACGCCGCCTGACAAGCCCACGACGATGCGCTGTTTCCTGTGTGTCATGACGCCGGGATTGTCCCTGATGACGGCCGGCCCTGCCCTGTCGGACCCATCACTGCTGATGCGCGTACGGGTCCGAAAGACCCCGCGTGATCACGCTGCCATCGGGTACACCGTAAGATCGAGTTGCCGGAGCCTTGTGCGCCGGTACACGTCTTCAGGGCGGGGTGGAATTCCCCACCGGCGGTAGGTCGCCAGCAGTTCGGCGACAAGCCCGCGAGCGCCCGCCTTTCGCAACGAAGGGCAGGGTCAGCAGACCTGGTCAGATGCCAGGGCCGACGGTCACAGTCCGGATGAAAGAAGATGTGCTGTCGCGTCGCGGCGTGGCCTTTCTTGTCTCAAGGGCCGCGTGCGGCGTCGCATGGCATGCCCCGAAGCGTTTTTCGCCAACCCTTTGGACGAGGAGCGTTTCATGTCGCAATTCACCTCCCTGCCTGAACTCCCCGAGCGCCTCCGGCAAGCGCTGCATGCATTGCGCGAAGGCCGGGCCGTCGTGCTGCTCGATGACGATGACCGTGAGAACGAGGCCGACCTGATCGTCGCTGCCGAGAAAATCACCGAGCCGATGATGGCGCTGTTGATCCGCGAGTGCAGCGGCATCGTCTGCCTGTGTCTGCCCGACGACATCCTGCGCCGGCTGCAACTCAAGCCGATGATGGTCGACAACCAGAGCAGGCACGGCACGGCCTTCACCGTCTCGATCGAGGCGCGTGACGGCGTGACGACCGGTGTCAGCGCGGCGGATCGCGTAACGACCATCCGCGCCGCCACTGCGCGCGGTGCAATCCCCTATGACCTCGTGAGCCCCGGCCATGTGTTCCCCTTGCGTGCGGCACCTGGAGGCGTGCTCGCCAGGCGAGGCCATACCGAGGGTGCGGTCGACCTTGCGCGGATGGCAGGGCTGCGACCCGCGGCCGTGTTGTGCGAGCCCATGAATCCTGACGGCACGATGGCGCGCGGCGGGCAGGTCGAGCGCTTTGCCCAGGCGCGTGGGTTCCCCGTACTGACGATTGGGGAGATCGTCGACTACCGGCGGATGGCCGAGGCAGTTGCTGCCTGAGGTGTCGGGGCGGCGCCCCTCGTTGCCGTGCTCAACCGGGAATCCACGGTGCGTACAGCGAGGGATGTGCCTGCAGCATCTCCAGCGGGAAGCGTCGCCCGGCCAGATGGTCTTCGATGCAGCGCAGGACCAAGGGGCTGCGGTGGCGCTCAACTGATGCGCGCACCTCTTCCGGTGTCATCCATACCGTGCGGACGATGCCTTCGTCGAGCGCGCGCCCGGGCTGCGGATCAGCCACCGAACCCCTAAAGGCGAAGCGCAGATAGGTCACGTCCTCGACGTCGCCCTCGTCGTTCGGCGATTCCCCGATGCGGGCGCCAGACGGCGGGCGCTGGAAGCGAGCCAGGTAGACGCCCACCAGCGCGTCGGGCACGAAGGCACGGGCCGTTTCCTCAAGTACCTCGCGCTCGACCGCCTGCTGCAAAGATTCGCCGGGGTCGAGATGCCCAGCCGGGTTGTTCAGC
>DASTGE010000416.1:0-8970 GCA_035719405.1 Burkholderiaceae bacterium | reverse complement strand
TGGCACTGCCGCTGATGCAGGTCGCCAACGCTGAAACCGAACCCGCATAGGTGGGTTGGGACGCACGGCAGCGCTCCTGCACCTGAAGGATCGACGTCGTCGCATCCACCGCATCTGCGCGTCGGGCCTTGCGCACTGACGACTGGTAGGACGGCAGGGCGACCCTCGCCAGGATGACGACGATCACGACGACGATCATGACTTCGATCAGCGTGAAGCCGCCTTGCCTGCGCAAGGAGCGGCGCACACGGTTGCCGGAAATCGGGTTCTGCATGCCATTGAATACGGCGTGCGCGCGACGGTCTTGAGGACCGTCCGACCCTTATCGGCAACCGTTTGTCAGCGCTTGGACCGGCGCGGCTACGCGCTGACACTTCCTGTGATCGAGTTCGCGAAGTGTCAGCAGCAGGCTTGTCGCCGCCGGTGGCGCAGAACGACACGCACCAGCTGCTCCACCTCCACCGGCTTGGCGAGGTGGTCCACCATCCCGGCCGCCAGGCAGCGCTCCCGCTCCTCGGGCATGGCATGGGCCGTCAGACCCACCACGGGAAGGTCGGGGTCGATTGCGAGCATTCGACGGGTCGCTTCATAGCCGTCCATCTCCGGCATCTGGATGTCGGTGATCACGATGTCGAAGGCGCCACGGCCGTGCTGGGCCAGTTGCTCCACGGCGAGCGCGCCGTTGCCCACCAGCGTCAGCTTCGCGCCTTCCAGTCGCAGGATGGCTTCCAGCACCAGCGCGTTGACCTCGTTGTCCTCGGCGGCGAGCAGGCTGATCTGCGCCAGTCGTCCACCTGGGGCATCACTGGTCGCCTCGTGCTTCTCGGGCTCGGCGAGGCAGGCTGCGACGTGGCGTGCACGCAGCGGCTGTTCAATCAGGGTGACGCGACCGCGCAGCGCTGGCGGCAGCTCCGCGGCCACGGGATGTGTGAGCAGGGCAATCCGCTGTCCCCGATGCGACGCCTGCACCGCCTCGTCGCGCAGCGGCTCGTCGCGCAGTGCGTCGATGCCTAGCACCACCAGGTCGGAAGGCTCGGCGAAGGCTTTTGCCGCTGGCGTGATTCCCACCTGGTGGCCTTCTCCCTCCAGCGCGCGGATCGCATGAACCGGCTCGCCGACGCACGCCATCACGATCCGGCATTCCCGGGCAGATGGCCGTGCACTCTCGGCCTCGATCAGGGGCAGCCTCAAGGTGAAGGTGCTGCCCGCGTTGGGCTGGCTCTGTACCTCGATCGCGCCGCCCATCAGCTCCATGAGGTGACGACTGATCACCAGCCCGAGCCCGGTGCCCCCGTAACGGCGGGTGGTCGAGGAGTCGGCTTGCTCGAAGGGCTTGAACAGGCGCGCAAGCTGTTCTTGCGCGATGCCGATCCCGGTGTCGCACACCGACAGGCACAAATAACGGCCTTCCGCCCATGCACGCACGACGATGCTTCCGCGCTCGGTGAACTTCAGTGCGTTGGACAGCAGGTTGGCCAGCACCTGGGTCAGCCGCAGCGCATCGCCGCGAAGCCGGTATGGCAGGCCCGGCGCCTCCTCGACCGAGAAGTCCAGGCATTTGGCGAACGCGCGTGGCGCCACGAGCGATACGGCACGGTCGATCACCGGACCCAGCTCGAACGGCTGCGACTCGGTGCGAAGCTTGCCGGCCTCGATCTTCGAGAAGTCGAGCATGTCGTTGACGACGCCCAGCAGCACCTGGCCCGAGTCGAGGATCATCCGGAACGTTTCCTCGGGCTGCCTGTCGCGATCGCCTCGCGCCGCGATCTCCGCCAGACCGAGTACGGCGTTCAACGGCGTGCGGATCTCGTGGCTCATGTTGGTCACGAACTCTGTGCGCAGCCGGGCAAGCCGTTCAGCCTCGGCCAATGCCGTCTCCCGCGCTGCTTCAGCGGCAAGTCGCGCGGAGATGTCGGTAAAGCTGCCGACCGCCCCGACGATCCGGCCCTCCCGCCGCATGGCACGCAATGCGTGCATGACGGTGATACGGCCGCCGTCACGCTGAACGTATTGCACATGGTCTTCCTGGACCGGCTCCCCCGTGGCAAGCACGGTGGCAACGGCGGCAACGGCGGCTGAAGGCGAGGGGCCGCCATGGGCCGCCGGAAGCAGCCGCTCGGCCGGAGCGCCGACCAGCTCGGCGGCGTCGTAGCCGAGCATCGAGCACGCCGATGCATTGATGAAGGTGATGCGACCCTCGGCGTCGAGGCCGTAAAGGCCGTCCGCCGTCGATTCGATGATGAGCCGCATCTGTGCCTCGGCCTGCAATGCCGCGGCCGTGCGTTCGCCAACCTGCCGCTCCAGGTCGCTTTGGTGCTGCTCGAGCACGCGCTGCGCGATGACCTGAAGCGTCACGTCCTGGACGGTGACGATCGTCGAGGAGGTCCGGCCTGTTTGCATTGGCGCCAGACTGACCTCCGCATCGAACGTGCTTCCGTCCAGCATGAGTCCCGGCTGGCGGCCTTTACCCACATCGGTCAGCAGGGGCAGCACGAGTTCGACCTGCTTTCCGCTCAACGCCTCGGCCGACGGGCCGAACAGCGCCACCGCGCGCCGGTTCATCCGCTCGATGGCTCCCCGCTCGTCCACCACCAGCATCGCCAGCGGCGCGGTCTCGAAGATCAGGTTCGCGTGCAACTCCCTGGCCCGCAGTGCCTGCGTCGCTTCGCGCTCGGCCGTGATGTCGCGCACGATGGCGACCACGCCACGGACCAGGCCGTCGTCGTCACGATCGGGGATGTACGCCACCTGCACCCAACGTGGCGAGTCCCAATGAGGACGCATTGCCCGACGCGTCGACTTCACCGTCTCGCCGGCCAGCGCCCGCGTCACCAGCGGCCCGACCTCGCGCCAGATCGTTTCACCCACGACCTCACGGATGCTGCGCCCGACGATGTGGTCGCGATCCTCCGGAAACCAGTCGAGGTAGTGCTTGTTGACCCAGCGGTAGACACCCTGGTCGTCGATGTACGACACCAGCGCCGGCACCGAATCCATCACCAGCTGCGTCAGTTGCGCGTCGCGCGCGTGCTGCCGCTCGCGGTCGCGCAGCGCCTGCTCCGCTGCCTCCAGTTCGGATACATCCGAGAACGTGATCAGCGCGCCGGCCCGATCGCCGTGCTGCTGGTCGTTGGCGGACTGCAGCCGTTCCTTGAAAGACTTCAGCGTCCGTTCGGAGGCCTTCAGTTCCCGATGGGTCGTCAGCAGCGCACTGTTGCTGCGCTCGAGCGAGCGCACCAGTGCACGGGCGTGCTCGCGGCTACGTTCCAGTTCCTTGCACAGCCTTGCCACTTCGGCCGCGGAGGCGGCGTGGGGACCGCGGTCGGCGGCATCGGCGACGGAACCGGCTGCCCCGTCGCCAAGCGGGGGCGAGCAGGAGGCGACCACCATACGTTCCAAAGCGCGGGCTTCCCCGGGGTGGCTTTTCAGGTGTTCGAGGTAGGCTTGATCGCTTTCGAGCCCCAGGAGCCGTCGCCGCTGCTCAATGCGGCGCTTCAGCCTCGCTTCGCGGTCCTCGCCCACATCCAGGCCCGTCGCACCGCGGACGATTTCGATCAATTGGTCGAAGGCAGTGTCGTTGGCGGCTCGCGCAGCGGGTGGCGGCGCTGGAACGCCTGAGGCGGTGGGCACGGGGGTGTCCGTGTTCGCCCTTTTTGTTTCCATTTGTTTTACTCCCTGGGGTGCGCCACGATGGAGGCGCTCCCGCTCAAGGAGTATAGGGAGTGGTACGTCCCAGCGGCCGTTTCCAGGTACGCTCAACCGTTCCTGGCTGACTGTTTTTGCCTGTTCAGTGGCGAAAGTGACGCATGCCGCTGAACACCATCGCCACTGCGCGCTCGTCGGCCGCGGCGATCACCTCGGCATCGCGCATCGAGCCGCCGGGCTGTATCACGCATGTCGCACCCGCGTCGCAGACAACGTCCAGGCCGTCGCGGAAGGGAAAGAAGGCGTCGCTCGCGACGGCCGACCCTTGCAACGACAGGCCTGAGTTGGAGGCCTTGATGCTCGCGATGCGAGCGGAATCAACGCGACTCATCTGCCCCGCGCCCACGCCCAGCGTCATGCCGTCGCCGCAGAACACGATCGCGTTGCTCTTCACGAACTTCGCGACCTTCCATGCAAACAGCAGGTCCTGCATCTGCTGAGGCGTGGGTTGGCGCGCGGTCACCACTCGCAACTCGGAGGGGAGGACGTTCTTCGAGTCCGCCGACTGCAACAACATTCCGCCGCCCACGCGCTTGAAGTCCAGCACGGTCGGCTGATGCGCCTGACCGCCGGCAGCCCGCCGATGCGACCACGGCACTTCGAGCAGCCTCACGTTCTGCTTTCCGGCGAAGACCGTGAGTGCCTCCGGCTCGATGCGAGGCGCGATCACGACTTCGACGAACTGTTTCGCCACGGCCAGCGCCGCCTGGCTGTCGAGTGGACGGTTGAAGGCAATGACCCCGCCGAAAGCCGAGGTCGGATCGGTCTTGAAGGCCTTGCCGTAGGCTTCGGCGGGGCTCTGTCCCAGCGCCACGCCGCACGGGTTGGCGTGCTTGACGATGACGCAGGCCGGCTCGTCGAAGGTCTTCACGCATTCCCAGGCGGCGTCGGCATCGGCGATATTGTTGTAGCTCAACTCCTTGCCTTGCAGTTGAACCGCCCGGGCAAGGGTGCCTTCCGCAGGCGTCGGCTCGCGATAGAACGCCGCGTCCTGATGCGGGTTCTCGCCATAGCGCAGCGCCTGCGCCTTGTGCAGTTGCAGGTTGAACACCTGTGGGTACGGCTGTCGCACCGGGACGGCCTCTGTCGCCTTCTCGGCGCCTTCCTCCAGCGAGCCCAGGTAATTCGCGATCATTCCGTCATACGCCGCCGTGTGGGCGTAGACCTTCTTCGCGAGCATGAACTTCGTGTCGCGCGCGATGCCGCCGCTCTTGATCTCGTTCAGCACGCGGGCATAGTCCGCAGGATCGATCACCACGGCCACGTCCTGCCAGTTCTTCGCCGCCGCGCGCAGCATCGCCGGGCCGCCGATGTCGATGTTCTCGATCGCATCGGCCAGCGTGCAGTCGGCTCGGGACGTGGCCTGTGCGAAAGGGTAGAGGTTGACGACAAGCAGGTCGATCGTCCCGATGCCGTGCTCGCGGAGGGCGTCCATGTGCTGGGGCAGGTCACGTCGCGCAAGCAGGCCTGCGTGGATGCGAGGATGCAAGGTCTTGACGCGGCCGTCGAGCATCTCGGGAAAGCCTGTCACCTCCGATACCTCGGTCACCGGCAGGCCGTTGTCGGCCAGCAGCGCGGCGGTGCCCCCGGTGGACAGCAGCCTCACGCCGAGCGCATTGAGCTCGCGCGCAAGGTCGACGATGCCGGTTTTGTCGGAAACGGAAAGCAAGGCGGTGGTCATGGCGGGCGGGTCGTTGACGGCGCGCGGCTTCACACCTCACCGCGAGCCAAGGGGAGAATCACTTGACGAGCTTGTATTCGATCAGCTTGCGCCGGAGCGTGTTGCGGTTCATGCCGAGCCATTCGGCCGCGCGCGACTGGTTGCCGTCGGCATGCTTGAGCACGACATCGAGCAGCGGCTTCTCCACCGCGCTCATGATCATCTCGTGCACCGAATGCGGCTCGGCTCCCCGCAGGTCGCGGAAGTACGCCTCCAGCGTTTCGCGGATGCAGTCCTCGATCTGCTTCTTGCTCATTGGACTACCCTCCGGTTGCCGGGCCGTGCCTTTTCAAAGGGAGGAACAGCGCAGCCTTCGGGCGGCTGGACAAGACCGTTCATGCCCCGATCGCCATGCGGGCGTCATTCGCCGCGGTTTCAGTGGCGATGCGGACCGACGGCAGCCTCAGGTGCGTTTCGGCCAGACGGTCGAACCAGTCGTTCAGCAGGTCGATCTGGTCTTGGCTGCGCTCCAGCGTGTTCATGCGCTCGCGCAGGTCTTCTCCGCCCGGCAGCGACCGTACCGCCCATCCGATGTGCTTGCGTGCGCTGCGCACGCCGGTGAATTCGCCGTAGAGGTCGTAGTGCTCGTGAAGGTGTTCAATGAGCCAGCGCTTGGCGTGCAGGACTTCGGGCGGCGGCAGCTCTTCGCCCGTGGAGAGGAAGTGCGCGATCTCACCGAAGATCCACGGCCGCCCCTGCGCGGCCCGCCCGATCATGATTGCGTCGGCGCCGGTGTGACGCAGCACGGCGCGCGCCTTGCGTGGGGAGTCGATGTCGCCATTGGCGACCACGGGTATTGACACAGCGGCCTTCACCGCCGCGATCGTGTCGTATTCCGCCTCGCCCTTGTAGCCTTGCTCGCGCGTCCTGCCATGCACCGTCACCATGGCGATGCCGGCACGTTCGGCGGCCATTGCGATGCGGACGGCATTGCGCTCGGCCTCGCACCAGCCGGTGCGCATCTTCAGCGTGACGGGCACCCCGCGCGGCGCGCATACCGCAACCACCGCCTCAACGATCGCCAGTGCCAGTGGCTCGTCCTGCATCAGCGCGGATCCTGCCCACTTGCTGCACACCTTCTTGGCGGGGCAGCCCATGTTGATGTCGATCACCTGTGCGCCGCGGTCGATGTTGTAGGCCGCGGCCTCGGCCATCATCAGCGGCTCGGTGCCCGCGATCTGCACGGCAATGGGCTCGACCTCGCCCGTGTGGTCAGCGCGGCGTGAGGTCTTCAGCGAGTTCCACAGCTCCTTGCGCGACGTGACCATCTCGCTGACGGCATACCCCGCACCCAGCCGCTTGCATAGCTGCCGGAAGGGCCGGTCAGTCACCCCCGCCATCGGGGCGGCGAACAGCCGGTTTGGCAGCGGAATCGGGCCGATGCGCATTCAAGACCTGGAGTGGGTGCCAAAAAAGGAGGCAAGAGTATAGCGGGGCGCCGCCGCGCGATCCCCGGCTCTCCCACAGGCGATGAGGGGCTGTGGTCCGGGAAGCGGATGCCTGGGGAGGCGTGTCTCGTGTTGCCATAATCGCCGCCCATGGAAGCATGGCTGCAGGCGTGGCTGAGGTCGTTGCTGGATTGGCTGGCCCTGCCCGAGTATGGCCTCAGCACGGTCTTTGTCGTCGCGCTCGTGTCGGCCACGCTGTTGCCGCTGGGCTCGGAGCCGGCTGTGTTCGGCCTGGTCAAGCTCAATCCCTCGCTCTTCTGGCCCACGGTGCTGGTCGCCACGGCCGGCAACACCATCGGAGGTGCGATCACCTGGTGGATGGGCTATGGTGCGGAGCGTGCGTACGAGCATGTGAGCCACCATCCGCCGCACGAGCTTCGCGCACTGAAGATCCTCGAGCGCTTCGGACCGCCCGCGTGCCTGCTCAGCTGGCTGCCCGGCGTGGGCGATCCCTTGTGTGCGGTCGCCGGCTGGCTTCGAATGCCCTTCTGGCCTTGCCTCGCTTACATGGCCATCGGTAAGTTCGGACGTTACCTCGCGATGACCGCCGCCCTGCTGTGGATGTTCCCGGGACGGCTGCACGCATGAAGCAGGCACAATCCGCCTCGGCCGAAGAACAAGGAGCAGGCGATGAAAGGTGACCCCCAGGTGCTGGCGATGTTGAATGCCCAGCTGAAGAACGAACTCACCGCCACCAACCAGTACTTCCTCCACTACAGGATGCTCAAGCACTGGGGCTTCGAGCGCATGGCCAGGCACGAGTACGACGAGTCGATCGACGAGATGAAGCACGCCGACCGGCTCATCGCCCGAATCCTCATGCTGGACGGCCTGCCCAATCTTCAGGACCTCGGCAAGCTCCTCGTGGGCGAAAACCTCGTCGAGATCCTGCGCTGCGACCTGCAGCTCGAAATGGCGTCGCAGGTGACGCTGCGCGACGGCATCACGCTGTGCGAAAGCGTGCGCGACTACGTATCGCGAGACCTGCTCAAAGACATCCTCGAAGACACGGAGGAGCACATCGATCACCTGGAGACGCAGATGCAGCTGCTCGACGCGGTGGGTGTGCAGAACTATCTGCAGTCGCAGATGGGCAAGGGGCCTGAGGAAGACTGAACGCGGCACGAGGGGCGCCGCCAGCGTGCGAAACGCCTCCGGTGTGACCCTGTCACCACGACGTGCCTTCGAAGTTCCTTGCAGCGGAACTGAAGCCTCTTATTCGTGTACTTCGCCCGTTCCCTTCAAAGAGCGGGCTGGCATAGTCCGCTCACACGCGTTGTTGAATGGACGGGAGTGCCTGGCAAGGGTGGCGGCACTTCGGACGCGTGAAACACATCAAAGAGTCCTATGCACGCATCATCTTCTGTCACTTCCGGCGCGTCGGATCGCACCGACTCCGACTCTCTCCATCGGTGGGGCGTGCATGCCATCATCGACCGGCTCGGTCCTTCGGTCTTCGCCGGACTGCTTACCATCGACGGCACGCTGGTCTATGCCAATGGGGCCGCGCTCGATGCGGTGGGCGTCGCGCTGGAGGATGTCCTCGGGCGCCCCTTCGCCGATACGCCCTGGTGGTCGCATTCGGCGGCGGCACGGCGGCGTCTGAAGATCGCGGTCGATGCCGCCGCCAAGGGCGAGCCATGCCGGTTCGACTTTCCCATGCGAACCCGTGACGGCCGGGTGGCGATCATGGACTTCTCCCTGCAACCCGTGCGCAATGCGTCGGGCGAGGTCGCATTCCTCGTGCCCTCGGCCTTCGATGTCACCGGGCTTCGTACAGCCCAGCGTCGTGCCGAGCACCTCCTTCGGCACGACGCGCTGACCAACCTGCTCAACCGGCGCGAGCTGCAGGAGCGGCTGGAGGCAATGCTGAAGAACGCATTCCGTGACGGTCCGCTCGTCGTGCTGTGCATCGATCTCGACCGCTTTGCACGGCTGAACGCTGCGCTCGGCCTCGACGGGGGCGACGAAGTGCTGAAGGTCATTGCGCGGCGCATTGCTGCGTGCCTGACGCCTCACGACCTGCTGGCGCGCTTCGGGGCCGACGAGTTCATGGTCGTGCTGGGCGCAAACAAGGGAATCACCGCGGCGCAGATG
>DASTGE010000415.1:0-8995 GCA_035719405.1 Burkholderiaceae bacterium | reverse complement strand
AGCGATCTTTCCGCGAAGCGTTCCCTCAAGTGAGGTGGGTGTTCTTCGAGCCCGACCTAAGCGACTGAAAAGCTCCCGGCTCAGAACAGTTCGCCCTGTTGCACGGCCGTCGGCGGGCGGCGGAACTGCGTGAGATCCAGCGTCGTACGCTCGCCGTCGAGGCCGAAGCGTCGCTTCGCGCGCTCCACGCGCTGGGCGAACAGCTGTGCCCATACGCCTTCTCCGCTCATGCGACAGCCGAAGGACGAGTCGTAGTCCTTGCCGCCACGCATCTCGCAGATACGCGCCATCACCCTCGCCGCCCGCTCGGGAAAGTGTTGTTCCAGCCAGCGCTGGAACAACGGGTTCACCTCCCATGGGAGGCGAACGACGATACTGAAGGCCGATCGGGCACCCGCCTGCGCTGCCGCTTCCATCACACGTTCGACCTCGGGCTCATTCAGGAAGGGAATCACGGGAGACACGCTCACGCCAACCGGCACACCGGCCTTGGACAGGGCCTCGATCGTGCGAAGCCGCCGGCAAGGCGCCGCCGCCCGAGGCTCCATGATGCGGGCAAGCTCGGGATCCAGCGTCGTGACGGAGACATACGCCGCCGCAAGCTTCCGCTCGGCCAGGGGAGCGATGAGATCGAGGTCGCGCTCGATGCCCGAAGACTTGGTGATCACCGAGAACGGGTGTCGAAATTCGGCCATCACCTCAATGATCGAGCGCGTGATGCGAAGCCGGCGCTCCACCGGCTGGTAAGCATCGGTGGCGGAGCCGATGTTGAGCATCCGCGGGACATAGCGCGGGCTTTTGAAAGCCTCTCTCACCCGCTCGGCCGCATTGACCTTCGCGATGATGCGCGTTTCGAAGTCGACGCCCGGCGAGAGGTTGAGGTAGCTGTGCGCGGGTCGCGCGAAGCAGTAGATGCAGCCATGTTCGCAGCCGCGATATGGATTGATCGAGAGGTCGAACGACACGTCAGGGGAATCGTTGGCCGACAGGATCGACTTGACGTTCTCTTCGATCACCTCGGTGCGCGGCGGGAGATGCTCCTCCTGTGCCGCTTGCTCGAGTGTCCCCCAACCGTCATCGAACTCCTCGTGACAGTCGGCGCTGAAACGATGGTCGATGCCCCAGATCGTTCCTCGGCCCTTGAGCGTTGCATGCCCGAGGGTGGGAGGCGGGGCTTCGTCTGGCTTGATGGGGCGATGGCGTCGCATGCTGTAAATATATACAGCACTCTCGCGTCACGCGAGCAGCCTTGTCGAATGCAGGGACGAAGTCGGAGGTCCGAAAGCTCAGTACTCGTCACCGCCCAGCGCACCCGGCGCAAGGTTGTCGAACTTCGTCAGCGGCTTCAGGAAGGTCAGCTTCACCGTCCCGACCGGACCGTTACGCTGCTTGCCGATGATGATTTCCGCGACGCCGGGTTCCTTGGACTCCTTGTTGTAGTACTCGTCCCGGTAGATGAACATGATGACATCCGCGTCCTGCTCGATCGCCCCCGATTCACGCAGGTCGCTCATCATGGGTCGTTTGTCGGTGCGCGTCTCGACCGAGCGGTTGAGCTGGGAAAGAGCGATCACGGGGCACTGCAGTTCCTTTGCCAGCGCCTTGAGGCCGCGCGAAATCTCGCCGATCACGGTCGCGCGGTTCTCCTCGCTGCCACCGCTGCCGCTCATCAGCTGAAGGTAGTCGACCACGATGAGGCCGACCGTGCCTCCGAACTGCCTTGCCATTCGCCGCGAGCGTGCCCGCAATTCGGCCGGACTGAGGCCGGGAGTCTCGTCGATGAAAACGCTGGCCTTCGACAGCTTGTCGACCGCCTCCGTGAGCCGACCCCAGTCCTCGTCGCGCAGCCGCCCGGTGCGCAACCCCGATTGATCGATGCGGCCCAAGGAGCCGACCATGCGCAGCGCAAGCTGGGATGCGCCCATCTCCATCGAGAAGACGACGACCGGCAGGCCTTCCCCCACCGCGACATGCTCCGCGATGTTCAGCGCGAAGGCGGTCTTGCCCATCGACGGACGCGCAGCGAGGATGATCAGGTCGCCCTTCTGCAGACCGGCGGTCATGCGGTCGAGATCGTAGAAGCCGGAACGGACCCCCGTCACGTCCTCCGCCCCGTTCTCATGCAGTTCGGTGACGCGGTCAATCAGCTCGACCACCAGCTTGTCGATGCCGATGAAGCCCTGTTTGCTGCGTGAGCCCTCTTCGCCGATCTTGAAGATCTTGGATTCTGCTTCGTCCAGAAGCTGAGACACCGGCCGGCCTTGGGGATTGAACGCCGTGGTCGCGATTTCATCGCTCGCGGCGATGAGCTTGCGAAGAATGGCCCGCTCCCGCACGATTTCGGCGTAGCGCCTCAGGTTGGCAGCACTTGGGACGCTCTGTGCCAGCGCGTTGAGGTAAGCGACGCCACCGCACTCCTCGGCCTTGCCCAGGCTTTGAAGCTGCTCGAATACGGTGATCACGTCGGCGGGCTTGCTCGCGCTGATCAGCGTGCCGATGGCCGAATAGATCGTGCGATGTTCGTAGCGATAAAAGTCGCCGTCGGTCAGCAGGTCTCCGGCGCGGTCCCATGCGCCGTTGTCGAGCAGCAATCCTCCGAGCACGCTCTGCTCGGCCTCAATCGAATGAGGCGGCACCCGGAGACGGGCGACCTCATCGTCACGAGAAGCTGCATCGCGGGACGGGAACACGGCGGACATTTGAAGTCTCCTTGCGGGCTGTGGACAAGGGTGTGAACAGCTGGTCGATAGCTTGAGGGCAACGCGGGAAAACGCTTCCCGAAAACGACAGAGGCCGGCATGAAGCCGGCCTCTGGATGAAAGATCTGCTAACTTTAGCGTCAGTCGGTTTCGCCGACCACCATCACTTTCACTTCGGCAACCACGTCGGAGTGCGGCGCCACCGACACCATGTGTTCGCCCACAATCTTCACCGGACCGTTGGGCATGCGCACCTGGGACTTGTGCACTTGGAAGCCGGCCTTCGTCAGTGCGTTGGCGACGTCGAAGTTGGTGACCGAGCCGAACAGCCGGCCGTCCACGCCGGCCTTCTGGGTGATCTGCACCGTCTGGCCGTTCAGCCGCTCGCCGAGCGACTGCGCGGCAGAGAGCTTCTCAGCCGCAGCCTTTTCGAGTTCGGCGCGCTTCGCATCGAACTCCTTGATGGCTGCATCCGTCGCACGGCGGGCCTGGCGTGTCGGGATCAGGAAGTTGCGGGCATAACCGTCCTTGACCTTGACGATGTCGCCCAGGTTGCCGAGGTTGGCGACCTTTTCGAGCAAAATGACTTGCATGGGCTGCGCTCCTTCTTAGACCTTGTGCTGGTCGCTATACGGCAGCAGCGCGAGGAAGCGGGCACGCTTGATCGCGGTGGTCAGCTGGCGCTGGTAGAAGGCACGGGTGCCTGTCAGCCGTGCCGGAGTGATCTTGCCGTTTTCGCCGATGAAGTCACGCAGCGTGTCGACGTCCTTGTAGTCGATGTGCTCGACACCGGCGACGGTGAAGCGGCAGAAACGCTTGCGACGGAACAACAGCGATTGCTGATTGCGCTTGGGACGGCGGTCCTTGGAAAACCGGCCTTTACCGCGGGGTGGGGGCATGATGACCTCCTGGAAAACTTGGGGAATGGTTGTTCAGACTTCAAGCTCGGTGACGTGGAACACGAGACCTCGGCCGTTGCGGCTGGCGGTAAGGAAGCCGGCGAACACAGTCTCGCTTCCTATGAGCAGCGGCTCGATGAGCCGTGTGATTGCCCCGATCGCCACCGCCTTGATCTCCATCGAGACTTTGCGAGGCCGTCCGTCTTCGCTCACCTCGGACTCGTGCATCAAGCTCAAGTCCAAGGCGGGCAAACCGGCGGGGGTGTATCTCACGGCGCCACGCTCGACCAGCTTTGCCGACAGAACCACGCGGTTCATCGAGCCGGACGGAGCGCAGCCACGCCTCGTATCTCAGGTCAGGCCGAAGCCTCCTGCGGCGCCTTTCGCGCCTCTTCCTTCTCAACCGCCCTCATCATCACCGAAGGCGCCGTCTCGGCCTTTTCCTTCGCGACGGTGAGATGACGCAGGACGGCGTCGTTGAAGCGGAAGCCCGTTTCGAGTTCGGCCAGCGTTTCCTTGCTGCACTCGATGTTCAGGCACAGGTAATGCGCCTTCGCGAGCTTCTGGATCATGTAGGCCAGCTGGCGGCGGCCCCAATCTTCGACACGATGCACCTGGCCGCCGGCGTTCGTAATAATGTTCTTGTAGCGCTCCAGCATGGCTGGAACCTGCTCGCTTTGATCCGGATGGATCAGCAGAATGATTTCATAGTGACGCATTCAATTCTCCTCGTGGATTTCCTGTCGATCAGGAAAGCCGCGCCTTCAGGGCGTCGTACCGGGCGGCGGCAAGGTTGGGAAAGCCGGCCAGTATAGCAGCCTGCCGTCACTCCTCGCGCAGCCGCGGATAGCGAAGACGCTCAAGCAGTCCGTCGTCGCGGGCAGCGGTGCGTGCCGTCGCCAGACTCACGACCACGAGCACCAGCGTACCAAAGGGAACCCCGAACACGCCCGCGGCCATGGGCTCGATGCCCCACCAACTCGCGTCCGCGGACACGGGATCCAGGCCGAGCGCGTCGCGCAGGCGTGGAAGGTTGGCGAGCATGTAGTAGGTGCACAGGCCAAAACCGGCCAGCATCGACGCGATTGCACCGGCTCGTGTGGCCCGCTTCCAGAACACGCCGAGTACCAGCGCTGGAAAGAAGGCAGAGGCTGCCAGGGAGAACGCTGCCGAGACGAATTGCAGGATGTCCGCAATGCGCAGCGAGGCAATCCATGCGGCCAGCAATGCCGTCACAAGCACGAGCACCTTTGAGAGCATCACCCGCTTGATCGCCGACGCGCGTGGATTCAACACGCGGTAATAGACATCGTGCGACAGCGCATTGGCGATCGTGAGCAGCAGGCCGTCGGCCGTGGACAGCGCCGCGGCGAGACCACCGGCGGCGACAAGGTAGGTCACGACGGTGGGCAGTCCGCCAATCTCGGGTGCGGCAAGCACGATGATGTCCTGACCCAGCCGCAACTCCGACAGCTGGAGAATTCCGTCGCCGTTGATGTCTTCGTAGGAAATGAGCGAGGGATCGAGCTTGGCGAACCGGCGCAGCCATGCCGGCAGGTGATCGAATGGCGTGCCGACCAGGGTTGAGAAGACTTGGTACTTCACCATGATGGCGAGGGCTGGCGCAGCCACATACAGCAGCGCGATGAAGAAAAGCGACCACGCGACGGACCGTCGCGCCTGGCTCACCGACGGGGTCGTGTAATAGCGGGTGAGCACATGGGGCATCGCCGCCGTGCCCATCATCAGGCACAGAACGAGCGCGATGAAATTGAGCCGCGACACGTTGTACGCGCGCCTCTCCTCAGGGCTTCCGTCGGGTCGTCCCTGGGCGTAGGGCTGCGCCTGGGGGGGCATCCCTGCCAGTGGTTTCGACTGCGCCAACGACAGGTCGCGCTCGCGCTCATAGGCCCGGCGCGCGGCTTCCTCGGTGCGCGGCAACCGCTGCAGGCGCCGCTCGGCCTGCTGGATGCCGGCCAAAGGCGCGTCCTGCGCCTTCAAGCGGTTGATCTGCTCGGACAGCGCCTGCGCGTCCCGCGCCATTGACAACGGCACATCCTCAAGCTTGACGCTCGCCTGTTCAGCCCGCTGCCGATACAGCGCCCTCACCTGCCGCTCGATCGGATCCGACACCAATCGCCGCTCGATCTCCGACACCTTCTGAAGTTGCTTGGCATAACCCACGGGCGGTACCAGGTGCCCCGTCTGGTTGAGCGACAGCCAGACCACGGGCACAAGGTAGGCGATGATGAGCACGATGTATTGCGACACCTGTGTCCAGGTGACGGCACGCATCCCGCCGAGAAACGAGCACACGAGAACACCGCCCAGGCCGACGAAGATGCCAACCTCGAAGCCGAAGCCCGTGAGGTGCGACGTAATGAGACCGACGCCGTAGATCTGCACCACCACATACACGAACGACACGACGATGGCGGCCAGCACCGCAGCGAGCCGCGGCACCCGTCCGCCATAGCGCGCGCCGACAAAGTCAGGAATCGTGAATTGGCCGAAGCGCCGCAAGTACGGTGCCAGCAGCAGGGCGACCAGACAGTAGCCACCCGTCCAGCCGAGGATATAGGCGAGCCCGGCGTATCCCTGCAGATACAGGACTCCCGCCGTGCCAATGAAGGAAGCAGCGGACATCCAGTCGGCCGCAGTTGCCATTCCGTTGTAGATCGCCGGCACCCGACGACCGGCCACGTAGTATTCAACCTCGTCGGTGGTCCGGCACACCAGGCCGATCACGGCGTAGACCGCCACAGTGCCGACGAGAAACATCGCGCCAATGAAGTTGCGCGACCAGCCCGCCCGTTCCGCCCACGCCAGGGCACCGATGAATGCGCAAACGCCGAGCGTGTACAGGCCGTAGCGACGGTGCAACGTGGTGAGGAAGGATCGCGGCGCAGCCGCGATCTCACTCATCGGCGGAAGCACCGGTGTCCTGACGCTCACGCAGGTACCGGCTGTCCAGACGCTCCATCACCAGCGCATACACCACGATGATCGCGAGGTACAGCAGCAGCGCGCCCTGCGACGCGACCCAGAAGCTGAGCGGGAAGTCCGCGAATCGCAGATCTTCGAGGTCGCGGGCGAACCAAGGGCCGACCAGGCTCGCCAGGAGCCATACGGCGAGCAGCACGCCCGTGAGGCGAACGACCCGGCGCCAATAGCGCTCCTCGATGACGTGACGGTTTTCCAACGCGCGACTCCTCGCCCATCGACCCGCCGATTGTGCTCGGCAAGGCCGGCGGTCGGGGATTGGGGATAGCGCGTTGTCGGTGCCGGCGCTATCGCTTGGCCAGCCGCTGCCAGGTGTCGACGACGCTGTCGGGGTTCAGCGAGATCGAGACAATGCCTTCGGCGGCAAGCCAGTCGGCGAAATCGGGGTGGTCACTCGGCCCTTGCCCACAGATGCCGACGTACTTGCCGGTGGCGCGACACGCGGCGATCGCGCGCGAAATCAGGGCCTTGACGGCAGGATCACGCTCGTCGAAGTCACCGGCCAGCTGCTCCAGACCGGAGTCGCGATCGAGGCCCAGCGTGAGCTGTGTGAGGTCGTTGGAGCCGATGGACATTCCATCGAAGTGCTCGAGGAACTGCTCGGCGAGGATCGCATTGCTCGGCACCTCGCACATCATGATGAGCCGCAGGCCGTCCTGGCCGCGCTTCAGGCCTCGCGCGGTCAGCATCTCGTTGACGCGCTGGGCCTGCTTCAGCGTGCGCACGAAGGGCACCATGATTTCAACATTGTCCAGCCCCATGTCGTTGCGCACGCGCTTGATCGCCTCGCATTCCATGGCGAATGCATCGCTGAAATCGCCGCTGATATAGCGGGAGGCGCCGCGAAAGCCGAGCATCGGGTTCTCTTCGTCCGGCTCGTAGCGTGAGCCGCCGATCAGCTTCCGGTACTCATTGGACTTGAAGTCAGAGAGGCGAACGATCACCGGCTTGGGCCAGAACGCGGCAGCGATGGTTGCAATGCCTTCTGCCAGCTTGTCGACATAGAACGCGCGCGGGCTCGCATGACCCCTCGCCACCGACTCGACGGCCTTCTTCAGCTCGTGATCCACATTGGGGTAGTCGAGGATGGCCTTGGGGTGCACACCGATGTTGTTGTTGATGATGAACTCAAGCCGGGCGAGACCGACGCCGTTGTTGGGCATCTGCGCGAAGTCGAATGCGAGCTGCGGGTTGCCGACGTTCATCATGATCTTGATCGGGCAGTACGGCATCTCGCCGCGCTGCACATCGCTGACCTCGGCTTCGAGCAGACCGTCGTAGATGTAGCCAGTGTCGCCCTCGGAGCACGCGACCGTGACCAGTGTCCCTTCGTGCAGCTTCTCGGTCGCGTCACCGCAACCCACCACCGCGGGAATGCCCAGTTCGCGGGCGATGATCGCCGCATGGCAAGTGCGTCCGCCGCGGTTGGTGACGATGGCGCTGGCGCGCTTCATCACCGGCTCCCAGTTCGGATCGGTCATCTCGGTGACCAGCACATCGCCGGGCTGCACACGCTCCATCTCGGAAATGGAACTTACCAGGCGCACGGGTCCAGTGCCGATCTTCTGACCGATCGCCCGCCCTTCGGCGAGTACGGTGCCACGCCCCTTGAGCTTGTAACGCTGCTCGATGCGGCCCTCCGACTGGCTCTTTACGGTTTCCGGGCGTGCCTGAAGGATATAGAGCTTGCCGTCGACGCCGTCCCTGCCCCACTCGATGTCCATCGGCCGGCCGTAGTGCCGCTCGATGATCAGCGCATACTTCGCAAGCTCGATCACATCGTTGTCCGACAGCGAATAGCGGTTGCGCTGCTCGGGCGGGGTGTCGACGGTCTTTACCAGCTTGCCGCTTGCCGCCTTTTCCTGCGGCGTGCTGAACTCCATCTTTACCAGCTTGGAGCCCAGGTTGCGACGGATGATGGGAAACCTGCCCCGCTGCAAGGCGGGCTTGTGCACATAGAACTCATCGGGGTTGACCGCACCCTGCACCACCGTCTCACCCAGGCCGTAGCTGGAGGTGATGAACACGACATCCTTGAAGCCGGACTCGGTGTCGATGGTGAACATGACGCCGGCCGAGCCGAGGTCGGAGCGCACCATGCGCTGCACACCCGCCGACAACGCCACATCGCTGTGAGCGAAACCTTTGTGCACCCGATAGCTGATCGCGCGGTCGTTGTAGAGCGACGCGAAAACCTCCCTCATCTTGTGCAGCACCTCGTCGATGCCGACCACGTTGAGAAACGTCTCCTGCTGGCCCGCGAACGACGCGTCGGGCAAATCCTCAGCAGTCGCTGAAGAACGAACGGCAAAAGAGCCCTCGCCTTCAGCGACGAGCTTCTCGTAATGTACGCGAAGGTCTTGTTCCAACTGGGGCGGCAGCGGCGTTTCCACT
>DASTGE010000414.1:0-2930 GCA_035719405.1 Burkholderiaceae bacterium | reverse complement strand
TGGACAGAGCTCTCCAAATTTATGCGCAATGGGCGCAGAACTATCCGAGGGATCTGAGTGCCCACACCAAAGCGGCCCTTATCTATAGCAACCGGCAGCAGTACGACAAAGCGATCAGCGAGCTGCGCGAAATCCTGCGCATTGACCCCAACTACTATTCAGCCTACGTGAATCTCGTCTATAACTACACCCTCGCAAATCGGTTGGGCGAAGCCAAAGCGATATTCAACGAGGCCCTGGCACGCAAGCTGGACGGGCCGCTGCTCCGATACGACGCTTATGAGCTTGCCTTTCTCCAGGGTGACTCGACAGGCATGAAGCAGCAAGTGGACTGGGCCATCGCGACCCCCGGTGCCGAGGACTGGCTATTGGCGGAGCAGGCCAATACAGAAGCCTACTACGGCCGGTACACTAGTGCCCGCCAGTTCACGAAACGAGCGGTGGACTCTGCGCTACGCAACGGTGCGAATGAACGTGCGGCACAATGGCATCTGTTTGCCGCCTCTTACGAAGTATGGGCGGGGAATGCGGCACTCGCCCGCCGCGAGACAGCCGCAGCGTTGGCATTGACGCTGGATCCAGATACGGTGCAGCCCTCGGCGGCTGCCGTGTTGGCCAACCCGGAAATCGGCGACAGCACGGGGGCGGAAACACTGCTCGATTCCGCCGCTAAGAAGGTAGGGCCGGCTAATAAGGATTGGATTGACTCGTGGAAACCTGTTCGCGCACTTATCGAGATGGAGCGGGGACGAGCGGCTCGGGCGATGGAACTTCTGGAGGGCCTGCCTGTTCCCCCGAGACAGTTTGATTTGTATGTCAGTTACACCCGCGGGCGTGCATCCCTACGCGCTGGCCAGGGTAGCGTCGCCGCGGTCGAGTTTCAAAAGATCATCGAACATCGTCACATCACCCACAATATGGCCATCGGGCCGACCAGCTACGTCTGGCTGGCGCGTGCGCGCACGCAGGCCGGCGACACCGTCGGCGCTCGCCGCGCGTATCAGGACTTCCTCGCGCTCTGGGAAGATGCCGATCCCGACATTCCCATCCTGCAGCAGGCCAAGGCGGAGTACGCGAAGCTGAACTGAATCCCGGCGCCCATGGAAGCAACAGTTAAGCGCCTTGATGTCGCATTCGCAGAGGTTAGTGGATCCTGCGGTCGATGGCGTTTACAAAGAGGTACAGCCCAAAGCAACAGACAAACATCACGACGGAGATGATGGCGGCCGGCAATGCGGCGTTGTGCCGCCCCGCCAGATACGATTCCAGCGTCGCGCTCAGAAGCCAGATCTGCACGACCAGCAAGATCACGATCAGGCACATAGCGCCGGTAATGGCGTTTAATCCTCTCATCTGAGGAGGCAGCTTTGCGGGATCGTAGGCCACGTCAGCCCTCCTCGCGTATGCCGACGGCGAACAATTGATCGCCCCGATTTTCCAGGAGGATGCGCGGGAGAGAGCGGGTCGGCGGGCCGGCCAGCACGCGCCCGTCATCCACGGCGAAGAATCCCTTGTGACATGGGCACTCAAGCTTGTTGCTCTTCTGCGAGTAGTAGACCGCGCAGCTCAGATGCGTGCATTTCTGGCTGTAGGCGACGTAAGTATCGGCCGCCGTGCGGATCATGATGCAGTGATCCAGCGCCGTCGGGTAGCTGAAGAGCTTCACCTCGCCAACCTGTATCTCTCCCATTCGCGCGACGGACTGCGCGGGCGGAGCACTTGGCTTTCGTGTAAGCCAGGACTTCACCAGGATCCATAGCTGCCCGACGAACATCGCCAGGCTGGTGAGAACCAGGAATTTGGTGAACTGCCGGCGGCTGACGTAACGCTCGTCAGCGGTGTGGACGCTGAATTCGTCTTTCCATAAAGGGCTGCTCGCATCCTGCGGGCTCATGCGGGTTCCTTCTCCCAGATGTAGTCGGCGACATCCACGCTGAGCGCGTCGAACTGCGCCGGCAGCATGATGCCGACCTGCGTGCGCACGGTCTGGTTGCCGAACTGAAACACGTTTGCCGGCCGGGTCGGCCGGCGCGCGGCGTCCTCAGGACGGATGTACGCAAGCGCTTGGCTGGGGCAGACGGTGGCGCACATGGGCCGCTTGCCGATCGAAGTCCGGTCGTAGCACATGTCGCACTTCATCATCTGCTGTTCCGCTTCCATCATCTTGGGAATGCCGAATGGGCAGGCGAGGACGCAGTTGTTGCAGGCGATGCAACGCGGCTTCAGCGAGGAGTGGACAATGCCGTCGTCGCCTTTCTTGATGGCATCGGCCGGACATACCTGTGCGCACGTGGGCTCGTCGCAGTGCATGCAGACCATGGCTATGGTGCTGATCGATTGTGCGCGGTCGAGGTAGTCGAAGTTGATCATCGACTTACCGCGGTGGGTCTCGCATTCCTCGCATGCCTGCAGGCATGAACGGCAGCCGATGCAGCGCGACGGGTCAATGTAGAAGCTGTACCCGAACACTACAGTGCCTCCGTTCCGCTCGCTTCGCGGTCATCGGGGCCGGCATCACGGCTTGCGCCCTTGCGGATCCGGCAAGCCGACACTTTGAATTCTGGAATCTTGCTCCGCGGGTCGAGGGTGCGATGGGTGAGGCGGTTGGCACTGCGAATTCCGGGCCAGTGATAAGGAATAAAGACCGTGTCTGGGCGAATTGTTCTTACCACCATGGCAGGCACGGTGATCTCATCCCGCCGCGTCGTAACTGTGACCAGGTCGCCGTCCTTGATTCCGTGCTGATCCGCAAGCCGCGGATGGATCTCGGCACGGGGCGTGGGATATTGTTCGAGCAGCGCCCCGATGCGCCGTGTCTGTGTGCCGCTCAGATATTGGCTCACAACGCGGCCGGTCGTCAGATATATGGGGTAATCGTTATCAACGGGGTCGCCGCTGGCACGCCATGTCGTCACATTGAAGTGCGCCTT
>DASTGE010000413.1:0-9418 GCA_035719405.1 Burkholderiaceae bacterium | reverse complement strand
GCTCACGTCCTACGACCGGCTGTTCCCGAACCAGGACACGATGCCTTCCCGTCAGGGCCCTGGCCCTGCGGGCACAAGGATCGGCGGCTTCGGCAACCTGATTGCCTTGCCGCTGCAACAGGGCCGGAGGGAGAGGGGCTTCAGCGTGTTCGTCGACGCCGATCTGCGCCCCTACCCGGGCCAATGGGTATTCCTGGCCGCCATCCAGCCGATGGCCGCGCACGACATCGAGCCGACCATCCTGCGGGCTACGGGTGGCGTCCATCCGCTGGACGTCACCTTCATCGACGACGAAGACCTGGCCACGCCGTGGAAACGCGAGAGCACTTCGACCAAGAAGCTGCCCGGGCCGATGCCGAAGTCCCTGAGCGTGACGCTGGCCAACTTGATCTATTTCGAGAAGGCCCAACTGCCGCAGGCGCTGGCCAACCGCCTGATCCGGCTGGCGGCGTTCCAGAACCCCGAGTTCTACAAGGCCCAGGCGATGCGGATGTCGGTGTGGGACAAGCCGCGTGTCATCGGCTGCGCCGAGAACTACCCTCAGCACATCGCGCTGCCCCGAGGGTGTCTGGATGCCGCCCATTCACTGCTGCGCGAGAACTGCATCGCCTTCGACCTGAGAGACGAACGCGTCGGCGGCCAGCCGCTGGACGTTTCGTTCGTCGGCAGTCTGCGTCCCGACCAGGAGGCCGCCGTCGCCGCGATGCTGCCGTTTGACGACGGTGTGCTGTGCGCACCGACCGCCTTCGGCAAGACCGTGACGGCGGCGGCGATGATCGCGCGCCGGGGCGTCAATACGCTGGTGCTCGTGCATCGCACCGAACTGCTCAAGCAGTGGCAGGAGCGGCTGCAGGCGTTCTTGGGCGTCGGCAAGGGTGTGGTCGGCACCATCGGCGGCGGCAAGGCCAAACCCACCGGGAGAATCGACATCGCCGTGATGCAGTCTTTGTCCCGCCAGGGCGAGGTAAACCCGCTGGTCGAGGACTACGGCCATGTGATCGTCGACGAGTGCCACCACGTCGGCGCCGTCTCGTTCGACGCGATCCTCAAGCGGACCAAGGCGAAGTACGTGCTGGGCCTGACGGCGACTCCGATCCGACGCGACGGGCAGCAGCCGATCATCTTCATGCAGTGCGGGTCGATCCGCCACACGGCGGCTACCCCGGCCGGGCACCGCACGACCTGGAGGTGGTGCTGCGCTCTCGCCATGCCCGGATCGATCTGCCGCTGAATACCGGCATCCAGGACGTATTCCGACATCTCGCCAACGATCAGGCCAGGACCGAAGCCATTGCCGCCGAGGTGCGCGATGCCTTCGCGCAGGGCCGCAAAGTGCTGGTCCTGACCGAGCGCACGGAACACCTCGACGCCATCGATGCGGCCCTCGGCGGCCTAAAACCGTCGCCCTTCGTACTGCATGGCCGGATGTCGAGAAAGCAGCGTGCAGCGCTGGTTGCAGATCTCGATGCCCTGCCGCCCGACGCGCCGCGCGTGCTCCTGTCGACGGGCAAGCTGGTCGGCGAGGGCTTCGACCACCCGCCGCTGGATACGCTGGTGCTCGCCATGCCGGTGTCCTGGAAGGGCACGCTGCAGCAGTACGCCGGGCGTCGCACCGGGAACACGCCAGCAAGACAGACGTGCGGATCATCGACTTCGGTGGACACCGGCCATCCGGCCTTGCTGCGGATGTGGGACAAGCGCCAGCGCGGCTACCGGGCGATGGGGTACCGTATCGAGACCGAGGCCGCGCCGTATGAAAGCCTCCTTTGACGTGCCGATGCAGATTCAAGCGGGCTTGAATTGGAGCGAGCGGTCTGCCTCCAATCACCCGGGGCAGCATGGCAACAGGTATTGATGTTGTATATACATTGTCAACACCATTTCTCCCGGAGCCGGTCATGCCCGAAGAAGCCGTGTTCACCATGAAGCTGGAGCCCGAGCTGCGCGACGCCTTCATGGCCGAGGCCGAGGCCAGCCACCGCCCGGCGTCGCAGGTCGTGCGGGAGTTGCTGACGCATGACAATCCTGTGGACCTGTCCGCCGAGCAGGACCGCGCCGACATCGTCGACTTCATCGCCCAGGACAACCCGCGCGCTGCCATCCGGATGGATGAGCTCTTCGGGGCAGCGTCCGGCCGACTGGCCGAGCACCCCTTGATCGGGCGGCCTGGATAGATCCCGGGTACCCGTGAGTTGATCCCGCACGAGAGCTACCGGCTGGTCTACGAGGTGCAGGCCAACACCGTGTGGATCTTGGCCCTGGTACACACCGCTCGCCTGTGGCCGCCCACCCGGCCGTGATGGGGACAGTCGCCGGCCTTCCACCCGCAGGCCCGCAGATGCCCGCGGCATTGCTCGTAAGCTCAACGGGCGCGTTTTGTTCGGCGCCGACGATATCGACCTCACGCGTGAAGCCGGCCTCACCCGCGACGTGCCGATTTGAGCGATCTCATCGACACCAACGTGCTGTCGGAACTGCGGCGGCGCAACCTGAACATTCACGTCGTGCGGTGGATCGCCGATGGGTGGCAAGGCAATGGTGAACGTCAAAGGCACAAAGGCAGGCTTTTTTCCTGACCGCAGGGTGATCCTCCGCGATGGCACACACTACTGCCATCGTCCTTTCCACCCTTCTTGAGGCTCAGGCGCAATGAACAGAAGACGATGGTTTGTCACCGCGACCGTTGTGGCCCTGACGCTCGCAACGCAGGCCTCGCTCGCGCAGACGAGCGAACAGGATCTGAAAAGCCTCGCCGTGCTCGATATTGAACTCCTCGACGACCAGAAAAATCCGCTCACGCAGCAGGCCCAGGAGATCCGGCTCCGCAACGCAGCCGTCCAGCTTCGCGACGAGCTTGCGCAGCGTAAGCTGTATCGCGTCGTCGACACTTCGCCCGCAAAGGAACTGCTCGAGTCGCTGAGGTCGCAGCACGAGTTCCTTTACCGCTGCGACGAATGTGCGGAGCAGGTGGGCAGGCAACTGGGGGCCGACCTGGTGATGACGCCCTGGGTGCAGAAGGTCAGCGAGCTGATCCTCAACTTCAACGTACAGATCCTCGACGTGAAGGCGGGCAAGCTGGTGTTCACCAAGTCGGTCGACATGCGCGGCAATCAGGACGAGTCCTGGAAGCGCGCCGTTCGATTCCTTGTCCGCGATATGGCGGAAAAGCGGGCGCTCAACCCCGCTTACGGCCAATAGGTTGCGGGTGGACTACCCGCTCACTCATTCACGCCACCGCAAAGACGCTTCGCGACACGCTACGGCGCTTCGTCGCGCGCGGCTCGCACAGGAGCACCGGCGCGGCGAGCATTCCTGCATCGCAACCGCTTGCAGGAGTCACACGATGATCATGCTGACCCAGGCCCTCCTCCACACGCCCCGCTGGGTGTTCGGGCTGTTCCTCGCGCTCCTGGCCCTCGGGCTGCAGCAGCTCTTTCCGCGCAGCGTCACCCTGTTGCGCGCGTCGCTGCTCCCCGTCGCGATGATCGCGTTTTCGGCCAACGGCGTGGCGTCGATGTTCGCCTCGCAGCCGCTCGCGCTGCTGGCTTGGCTGGCGGCGCTTGCCCTGTCGGCGATTCTCATCGGCACCCGGCCGGCGACCGGCGTCAGCTACGACTTCGTCGCACGCCGCTTTTCCATGCCGGGCAGCGCCGCGCCGCTGGCGATGATGATGAGCCTTTTCCTCGTGCGCTATGCGATGTCGGTCGCACTGGTTGTCGCGCCGCAGCCCATGCACTCGCCTGCATTGGCTGTCGGCGCCGGACTCGTCCTCGGCGCCTTCAGCGGTGCCTTCCTCGGTCGTGCCGCGAGATTGTGGAAGCTCGCCCTCGCCGCGACACAATCCCGACAAGTGTCGGCCACCTGAGACGGCCCCTCATTGACACTATTTTGAAAGCAGACCTGCACCCACGCGAGTTCCTGCGCCACGGGCTGCAGGTCTTGCTGTTCAACACCTTTCTATGGGCGCTGCAGATGGGCAGCGGCATCGAGCGATGGGGGCGATGGGACAACACGCTCGTTTATACGCAGGCGATCGGCATGTCGATCTGGGCCATCTGCGATTTCGGCCGCATCGCGCTCCTGCGACCCGGTGATCTGCACTGGCCCTCGCCTCCACGCGCGCTGCTGCTCATCGCGCTCGCGGTGGTAGGCGGCTTCACGATCGGCTCGCTAGTCGGCGACTGGTACAGCGATGCGCCCTTGTTCAGCTTCGCGCAACGCCCCCTGGTGCATCTGCGCTCGGCGATCCTGTTCACCATCGTTGCGTCCTCCATCGCGACCTACTTCTTCTATGCGCGCGGACGGGCGGCCGTGCAGCGTGAGCGGATTGCCGAGGCAG
Organism: Burkholderiaceae bacterium; assembly: GCA_035719405.1. Classification (GTDB taxonomy): domain Bacteria; phylum Pseudomonadota; class Gammaproteobacteria; order Burkholderiales; family Burkholderiaceae_C; genus CAMLIZ01. The sequence goes on along the minus strand of DASTGE010000413.1, from coordinate 5,079 downwards.
AGCGCGACGCGATGTTGGCCAGGCTTCAGCTGCTGCAGTCGCAGCTGGAGCCGCACATGCTGTTCAACACCCTGGCAAACCTGCGCGTTCTGATCGTGCTGGATCCGCCACGCGCTCAAGCGATGCTCGACCGGCTCATCGCCTTCCTGCGCGCCACCCTGGGCGCGTCACGCAGCCGCTCGCATTCCCTGGAGGCCGAGTGCGAGCGCCTGCGCGACTATCTGGCGCTGATGTCGATACGCATGGGCGAGCGGCTGTCCACCGAGTTCGACATCCCGACCGGCCTCGCCCAGGTTCCGGTGCCTCCGCTGCTGTTGCAGCCGCTGGTCGAAAACAGCATCCGTCACGGGCTGGAGCCAAAGGTCGAAGGGGGTCGCATTCGCATCGGTGCCGCGTCCGATGGGAATTCCTTGACGCTCACTGTTCGTGACACCGGAGTCGGCTTGAGCGGGGCACCACCCTCGGACGGCACCCGCTTCGGACTGCAGCAGATACGGGAGCGGCTGCATGCGCTGTACGGCGACAATGCCTCCCTCTTGCTGGGTGACGCGCCGGATGCGGAGGGCGGAACGCTCGCCAGGATCACCCTCCCCTTGTCGAGAAAAACGCAAGAGCCCGAAGCAGAGACATGAACCCGACCGCCCTCATCGCTGAAGACGAGCCGCTGCTTGCGGCCGGCCTGAAGGCCGACCTGCAAGAGGCATGGCCCGAGCTGCAGGTCTTGAATCTGGTGGCCGACGGCAAGCAGGCGGTGCAGCAGGCCCTCGACCTGCGGCCCGACATTTGTTTTCTCGACATCCGCATGCCGGGCATGAGCGGGCTCGAGGCCGCCCAGGCGCTGGCGGAGGACTGGCCGGAGGGAGCGGGCAACCCTCAGTTCCCACTGTTGGTGTTCGTGACTGCATACGACCAGTACGCCGTCGAGGCGTTCGACCGGCAGGCAGTCGACTACCTGCTCAAGCCGCTGGACCTCGCGCGCCTGGATCGCTGCATACAACGCCTGAAACGCAAGCTTGAAGATCGCTCACCGGCCCGGCAGCCGGCAGGCCAGGATCTGCAGGTGGCGGTGGAACAGTTGCGCTCGCTGTTGGGTGCTCAGGCGCTACCAACTGCCGCCGCGCCGGCCCGCCTGGAAGTGATCCAGGCCGGCATCGGCAACACAGTGCAGCTCGTGCCTGTCGACGAGGTGATCTACTTCGAAGCCGCCGACAAGTACGTGCGGGTGGTAACGCAGGACCGTGAGCATTTGATCCGGCTGTCGCTTCGCGAGCTCATCCCCCAGCTCGACCCGCAACGCTTCTGGCAGGTCCACCGGGGCACGGTCGTGCAGGTGCGCTGCATCTGCAGCGCGCGCCGTGAAGACAGCGGCAAGGTGATCCTCACGCTCAGGGAACGTCCCGAGAAGCTGGTCGCGAGCCGGCTCTACGCGCATTTGTTCAAAAGCATGTAAGCCGCGCCTGAGTGAGCGAGGAGCGCCCAGTCGTCTCCTGCATTTCGCGGCCCACGGCTGGCGCTTCGTCGGCACCGACCTCGTTTGGTCGCATCGCGATCGCGCTCGCCGACCCCCGGCGCCAACATCACGCCATCCCAAAACAACCAGGCAACGACACAATGAATGCCTTCACATCCCTGCTGAACGGCCACCCGCTGGTGTTCTTTCACCTTCTGAGCGCCGCGGGCGCGCTTGCGCTCGGGATCGTGATCCTCTCGCGTCGCAAGGGCACGAGGAGTCACCGGGCGCTGGGCTGGGGCTGGGTGCTGCTGATGAGCATCGCCACGATCACCAGCGCGTTCCTCAACAATTCCACCATTCCGCATCCCACCCGCCTGCCGAACATCGCGGGCTTCACGCCAATCCACGCGTTCACGGCGCTCGTGTCTGTACAACTGCCGCGCGCGATACTGGCGATCAAGCGCGGCAATGTGTCCGCGCATCAGCGGGCGATGAAGGGCATTTTCATCGGCGGTTGCGTGGTCGCCGGATTGTTCACGCTGCTTCCCGGCCGCTTCCTGGGCCACCTGCTTTGGCACTCGATCGGGCTGGCGTGATGCCCGCCCTCGCGCCATCCGACGAAATGCTCAGTATCCGCGCCAGCCGTGATGATGGTGATGATGCCTGCCACCGTGTCCACCCACCTGCACCCACACTGCAGGAGCAGCGGGTTGAACATATACGGGCGATCCATACACCACGGGCGGTGCCGCATACACAGGGGCTGGCCGGACCACCACCGCGGGCGGATACACGACCGGTGCAGCATAGACAACCGGAGCCGGCGCGACGTACACCGGTGCCGGCGACACATAGCCCGGCGAGCCGATGCTGACCGACCAGCTCACATCGTGCGCCTGGGCCGCCCCCGACGCGAAGAGGGTGGCGATCACCGCCAGCGAAAGCCAGAATCTGCGAACCATTCGTGATCTCCTTTTCGACACCGATCGAACGCGTCACAGTGCTGCCCGGTGCACGCACGCAGTGTTTCTCCTCGTGACCAGACGTGACGAGCTTGCGGCACTGCGCCGCATTCAACCTGCCGCCCAGGCTTCTAGAATCGTCGCAACTTTTTGAATCGACACCGGCTTTCTCGCGCCGTTCCCATGTCACAAACCCCCGCACTCAAAGACGACGCCGCCAGGACCAGCAATTTCCTTCGCGCCATCATCGAGCGCGACCTCGCCCAGGGCACCTACTCAGGCCGGCAATGGGGCGGCTCCCCGGGCGATGCGGCTCATCATCAGACAAGCGCCCCGGACCCCGCCAAGGTGAGGCTGCGCTTCCCGCCCGAGCCCAACGGCTACCTGCACGTCGGTCATGCCAAGAGCATCTGCCTGAACTTCGGCCTGGCACGCGACTACGGCGGCGTGTGCCACTTGCGCTTTGACGACACCAACCCCGAAAAGGAAGAGCAGGAGTATGTCGATGCCATCGTCGACGCCGTGCGCTGGCTGGGCTGGGAGTGGACCGCCGAGTACGAAGGCACGAAGACCAGCCACCTCTACTTCGCCAGCGACTACTTCGACTTCATGTACCGCGCGGCGGAGGCGCTCATCGAGGCGGACCTGGCCTACGTCGACGAGCAGACAGCCGAGCAGATGCGCGCGAGCCGGGGCGACTTCAACACGCCCGGCACGAACAGCCCCTTCCGCGACCGTGCGGCGGCCGACAACCTCGCGCGCTTCCGCGAAATGCGCGATGGCAGGCATCCAGACGGGGCGATGGTGTTGCGCGCCAAGATCGACATGGCGAGCCCGAACATCAACCTGCGCGACCCGGCCATCTATCGCATCAAGCACGCCACGCACCACAACACCGGCGACAAGTGGTGCGTCTACCCGATGTACACCTACGCGCACCCGATCGAGGACGCGCTGGAGAACATCACGCACAGCATCTGCACGCTCGAGTTCGAGGATCAGCGCCCCTTTTACGACTGGCTTCTCGAGCGGCTGGCCGACCTCGGGCTGCTGGCCCGTCCCCTCCCGCGGCAGTACGAGTTCGCGCGGCTGAACCTCACCTACGTCATCACCAGCAAGCGAAAGCTGAAAGCATTGGTGGACGAGAAGATCGTCAACGGCTGGGACGACCCGCGCATGCCGACGATCGTCGGCATGCGGCGGCGGGGCTACACACCCGAGGCGGTCCGCCTGTTCGCCGACCGCATCGGCGTCAGCAAGGCCAACGGCTGGATCGAGTACAGCGTGCTCGAGGGTGCGCTGCGCGATGACCTCGATGCCAGGTCACCTCGCGCCATGGCCGTGCTCGATCCGCTCAAACTGAAGCTCACCAACTGGAACGACGTCATCGGCGAAGGACGGCGTGAGCCGTGCACCGCTGCGGTTCACCCCGCGAGGCCGGAGATGGGTCAGCGCCAGTTCACCCTGGGGCCGGAGTTATGGATCGAGCGCGATGACTTCACCGAGGCGCCGCCCAAGGGCTTTTTCCGCCTGTTCCCCGGCAACAAGGTCCGGCTGCGCTACGGATACGTCGTCGAATGCACCGGGTGCGAGAAGGACGCGGCGGGCAACATCACCGCCGTGCTCGCCACGCTGGTACCCGACACCAAGAGCGGCACGCCTGGGGCCGATTCCGTCAAGGTCAAGGGAGCCATTACATGGGTCGGGGCAGATGACGCCGTGGAGGCGGAGGTGCGGCTTTACGACCGCCTCTTCACCGACCCGCAACCCGATGCGGGTGGCAAGGACTTCAAGATCTCGCTCAACCCGAACAGCCTCAAGGTGGTCAAGGCCTACCTTGAGCCCTCGCTGTCAAGCGCCGCTCCCGACCACAAGGTCCAGTTCGAGCGGCACGGCTACTTCGTGGCCGACTGCAGGGATCACCACCGAGGCGGCAAGGCGGTGTTCAACCGGGTCACTGGCTTGAAAGACTCGTGGGGGCGTTGAAATCGGGGCCGGCCGGTGGAACGTCCGGAGTGCCGCAGGCGATGCTGCAGGCCGAGAGTCGGTGACGCCCGGCTGCCGCCGATCATTGCGCGCCCTTCGACACCTCATGGTTGCCCGTGATCTCGAGGGCTCTGACGAGCGCCGAGTTGTCAAGGTCGGCCAGGCCATAGGCGGCGCAGGCCTGCATGAGCTGAACGGCGGAAGCGGTCTGCGGCAGTGACAGCACCAGTTCACGCGCACCCTGCAAGGCGAGGCCCAGGTCCTTCTGGTGCAGGGTGTCCCATGACCAACTGGCGCGCATCTTCCAGCGTCTTGCGGATCTCCTCCCCGCGCGGAACCTCACCGACACCAGTGCGCCCCGCGCTGTCGGTGAGGTTTCAGGGCTCTCACCGCGACCCTGCTGCCGCCGGTTCCCGGGGAATCTCCAGTACCCGGAACGGCGGCCGCTCCGGGTAGGTTCTCTGCAGCAGGGGCTTGGCCACGTTGTAGACGGGCACGCCGTTGACCGTGCGCCCCTCCGGGGTGCCGCGATGTGCATGGCCGTGCACGACGACGTTCACGGGATAGCGCACCAGCGGATCCTCAAGCCGGCTGCTGCCAAGGAAGGGAAAGATCTCCGTCGGCTCGCCCTGCACGGTGCCGGCAATCGGCGAGTAGTGCAGCAGCGCGATGCGCTGG
>DASTGE010000412.1:0-4576 GCA_035719405.1 Burkholderiaceae bacterium | reverse complement strand
GAGCCGGGAGGTTCAGGTCGGGCAGATCCAGTGCCCGGCCGGTGTCTGACGGCCCTGTGCGACTGTGCGAGGTCGCATGCTCGCGCTGTGTCGTTCGCTCGATGGAAATGGTCGCAGCGGCGGAATGGCGAGTGTCTGAGGGCCACTCATTGGAGGCCGGGCGATTGAGGTGGATCTGCGCCCGCTCGACGTCACCAGAACCTTGCACTGGGGCGTGGTCGTCGGCAGCAGGTGGCTCCAGGCCCTGCATTCGCAGGCTATCGCGAATGCCGTTGATCCGCTCGAAGAACACCTGCAGCATTGCAGGAGGCAAGTGGTTTACCGCCAGGGACATCACGATCTGATTCAGCCAGCGTCCCTGGTCGTCAACCACGGCGGCCAATGTGCCGGTGGGAAGTCCGACCCACTGCTCGGCTTGAAAGCGGGTCCAACGATCCCGGCGCATGGCCGCGATGGCGGCCTCGATTTGGCGGGGGGGAATCTTGATAAATTGCTCGACGGACCTCATGTGCGCTGGCGTGGGCTGCAATTGCCACGAAATTGACTGCTGGCCCGGCGCTACCGTCGACGTCGCAAGATGCATGGGGTTTGGAAAGCCTGCAGCGCGCGGCGCTGTCGGACCCGACGGACCAGGGTATCCACGGCGCTCCAGCGCGGATGCATGCATCGCCGGCTCTCTGTCCACATGCCGGCGTCGTGCCTGCGGCTCCTCAGCGGTTTCCGGTCTGCGCGAGCTGGCGTGGTAGTCATCGTTCCGAATGGGTCTCATAAAACGCAGGGCGACTTGGATGAATTGGGGGGCATTCATCGTAGGACACAGCAGAGCGTTCACAGCTCCGACTCCGAAGACAATGACGAGAATGCGAAGGCCGAGAACCTCGCCGTTCGTCGAATATCGTGCGTCGGACGATTGCGAGTCTTTCTCGCACTCGACGGGCGATCCGGATTTCTGCCGCGCTGCCTTTTGAGCCGCCGCGCTTGCACCCAGCTATTTCAGCGGCCTACGGCCCATAATGCGTTCGTTGTCGGCCTGCATTGCACAGGGCGGCTTGATGAGCATGTCGACAATCTCAATCAGTGCCTGATTGTCTTCTGGAGCCATCGGGTCAAGGCCGGATCCATCACCCCAATTGCTCCAGCGCTTCTCCAAGCTCCAGCCAACGCAACTCCAGCGCCTCGATCTCATCGTCCAGCGCCTTCATCCGCTTCCCCTGCTCGGCGCGCTCTGCCGGCTGCACGTCTGGCGAAGACAGCGCTGCCAGGGCCGCTTCGCGCTGCGCACCGGCCGCGGCGAGGCGTTGCTCTACCTTCTTCATCTCGCTCTTCAATGGCTTGGCCTGCTCGGCCAGCTTTTGCCGCTGCGCGGCCTGGGCTTTGCGCTCGTCGCGGCGGCTGGTCGCCTCCGGCGCGGCCGCTTCCCGCACCGCCGTGGCTTCGCGGGCGGCAGCACGGGCGGCCTCGCGACTTTGCTCCAGCAGCCAGCGCTGATAGTCGTCGATGTCGCCGTCGAAAGGCTGAACTCCGCCGCCTGACACCAGCCAGAACTCGTCGCACACCTCGCGCAGCATCGCGCGGTCGTGGCTGACCAGCATCACCGTGCCTTCGAATTCGTTGAGCGCGATCGACAGCGCTTCACGGGTCGTGAGGTCGAGGTGGTTGGTCGGCTCGTCGAGAAGCAGCAGGTTGGGGCGCTGCCACACGATGGTCGCCAGCACCAGCCTCGCTTTCTCGCCTCCCGACAGCGACCCGACCGGCTGATGCACCATGTCGCCGACAAAGCGGAATTGCCCGAGGAAGTCGCGCAACTCCTGCTCGCGGGCCTCGGGCGTCACCTCGCGTGCGAGGCGCACCATCTGCTGCAAAGGCGTGTCATCGGCGTGCAGCAGGTCCATCTCCTGTTGCGCGAAGTAGCCGATCGCGAGGCCTTTGCCTTCGGTGAGGGTGCCGCTCAATGGAGGCAAGGTGTGGGCGACCGTCTTCACCAGCGTCGATTTGCCCTGGCCGTTGGCGCCGAGGATGCCGATGCGCTGACCGGCGAGCACGGTCCGGTTGACGCCGCGGACGATGATCTTGTCGCCATAGCCGCAGGCCACATCGCGCAGGCTGAGCATGGGGTTCGGCACGCTCGCCGGCTCGCGGAACTCGAACGCAAAGTCGCTCGCCGTGAGAACGGGTGCAATACGTTCCATGCGCGCCAATGCCTTCACGCGGCTTTGGGCTTGCCGCGCCTTCGTGGCCTTGGCCTTGAAGCGGTCGATGAAGCGCTGGAGTTGCGCGATCTGGTCTTGCTGGCGCGAGTAGGCCGTTTGCTGCTGCATCAATGCCGCTGCACGCATTTCCTCAAAGGCCGAATAGTTGCCGCCGTAGCGCGTCAGCTTTGCATCTTCCAGATGCAGCGTGACCTGCGTGATCGCATCGAGGAATTCGCGGTCGTGGCTGATGACGACCAGCGTTCCCGCGAAGCGCTGCAACCATGCCTCCAGCCAGACGAGCGCGTCGAGGTCGAGGTGGTTGGTGGGCTCGTCGAGCAGCAGCAGGTCGGCCGGGCACATCAGTGCACGGGCCAATTGCAGGCGCATGCGCCAGCCGCCGGAAAAGCTCGACACGGGCGCATCGAGCTGCAGGGGTTTGAATCCCAGGCCCAGCAGCAGGGCCTGCGCGCGTGCCCTGGCGTCGAAGGCGCCCGCCTCTTCGAGCGCGAGATGCGCTTCGGCGATGGCGTGACCATCGGCGGAGGCTTCAGCCGCGGCGAGCGCACGCTGGGCTTCGTTCAGGGGAAGGTCGCCCTGCAGCACGAAATCGGTCGCGCCGTCGTCGGTCTCGGGCATGTTCTGCGCGACCTCGCCGATGCGCCAGCGCGGCGGGATCTCGATGTCTCCGGCATCGGCATGAAGCCGACCGGCGAGCAGGGCGAAGAGAGACGACTTGCCGGCGCCGTTGCGGCCGACGAGGGCCACCTTCTCGCCGGGGTTGAGCGTGACTGCCGCGTCCTGCAGCACGATCCGGGCGCCGCGACGAAGGGTGAGGTTCTTGAGGACGATCATGATGGACGCCGGAAGTGTACGGGGCATGCATGCCGCCCACGGGCGCCCATAATCGGCGAATGAGCACGAAAGAAACTTCTCGCGGCCCCACCACGCGAATCCTGCACGCTGATCGCTTCTTCGGTGCCGAGCACGGCGTGGTCCACAAACCCATGCACCCCGGCGTGGCATTCAGCTACGCCACAGCGAGGGATCTCGTCGCGGTGTTCCAGGGTGACAAGCCCGGCTCGGTCTATGCGCGGCAAGGCAATCCGACGGGCGCCGCGCTCGAGGCCAAGCTGTCACTGCTGGAGGATGCGCGTGGCACCGCATGCTTTTCCACCGGCATGGCGGCCCTCACGGCGGTGTTCGTGTCGTTGCTGCATGCCGGCGACCATGTCGTGAGCAGCCGGTTCCTGTTCGGCAACACCAACAGCCTGTTCCAGACGATGGAAGGCCTGGGCATCGAGGTCAGCTTCGTCGACGCCACGGACGCGCGGGCGGTCGAGGCGGCGTTGCGGCCCAACACCCGCATGGTCTTCGTCGAGACGATCGCGAATCCGCGCACCCAGGTGGCTGATCTCGCTGCCATCGGGGCGCTTTGCGCGGCGCGCGCGCTGCTGTATGTGGTCGACAACACGCTGACGACACCGTTGCTGCTGCGGGGGCGCGAAGTGCAGGCGGGGCTCGTGGTGCATTCGCTGACCAAGGCGATCGGCGGACACGGCAATGCGATGGGCGGGGCAGTGTGCGACACCGGTCTTTACGACTGGTCGGCCTATCCCAACATCCTGCCGGCCTATCAGAAGGGACCGCCGGTCGGATGGGGGCTGCTTCAGATCCGCAAGAAGGGATTGCGCGACCTCGGAGCGACGCTGCGCGCCGAGGACGCGCACCGCATCGCCACCGGCGCCGAGACGCTGTCGCTGAGGTTCCAGCGCGCGTGCGAGAACGCAATGGCGATGGCGCGATGGCTGGAGCAGCAGCCGCAGGTGGGCCGTGTTCACTATCCGGGCTTGCCGAGTCACGCGCAGCACGAACTGGCGGCAAGGCTGTTCAAGGGGAGGTTCGGGAGCCTGTTGAGCTTTGAGTTGAAGCCCGGCATCGATCCGATGAACTTCCTCGATGCGCTGGAATTGGTGGTGGTCTCGAGCCATCTTGCCGACAACCGAACGCTGGCAATTCCCGTGGCGCAGACGATCTTCTGGGAGATGGGTCTGGCGCGTCGGCAGGCAATGGGGATCGAGGAAGGGCTGATCCGGCTTTCGGTGGGTATCGAGGAGTTGGTGGACCTGCAGGCTGATTTCGCGCAGGCGCTCGGGCGGTTCTGAACAGCGAATTCCCCCGGTATTTCTCTCTCTCCCCCGGCGGGGGGCGAGGGAGTTTTCAGGTCGCCACAGCGAGCAACTCGCTGCGATGCTCCTTCAGCGCCTGCAGCACGATGGGGTCGAGCCCTTCACCCTCCATCGCGTCGATACGCTCGTAGATGGCACGACGCATTCTCGGTTCCCAGAACTTGTGGATGTGCGACGCGATCCCTTCGCGCGCCTCCT
>DASTGE010000411.1:0-9008 GCA_035719405.1 Burkholderiaceae bacterium | reverse complement strand
GGCGACCATGATTCGGCTGCCTTTACCGCGTTGTTCGCGTTCGTTCCGTCGGCTGTGGTTTCTCCACCAGTGGCGAGCACGGTGCCGTCGGGAAGCGTCGTGAGGTTGAGAAATGCCCGGGGGTACGCCATGGATGCCGTGGTCTGCCATGAAGGAGCGGGAGCGGTCATGTCGAGGACATAGGCGTTGGGCGACGACGGGCGCACGGCCGTGTTGCCATCCGATGCGGTTCCCGCCTTCAGGATCAGGCCCGGCCGGTACATGGTGGACGAGCCCGCATCGATCACGCGGCTGTCGACGGTCGACCAACTCTGCGTGGCGATGTTCAGCACTTGCGTCGTAGTCGCCTGTTCGCTGGCGCCAACCTGAACGAGCCGCCCATCCGGCAGGACATATGCAAACGGGTAGTAGGGGATGTTGGCCGTGGCGCCCGTCAGCTTCGTCCATGCATTGGCAGCCGGATCGAAGACCTCGGGCGTCTGGGCGAAACAACTGAGGCAGCCGTCAGAAGACCCGGACAGCGCGAGGATGCGACCATCGGAAAGGCGTGTGGCCGTCGGATACCAGCGCTTGTAGGCCATATCGGCCAGGCGCGTCCACGTATTCGTGGACGGGTCGAACCGGTTGGTGTCCACCAGGCCCGCGGCGCTTGGCGACTCGGTGTCGCCACCGATGACAATGGGGCGGCCGTCGGCCAGTAATGCATGGCCGGCGCAAAAGAGATTGCTTGCAGCGGGCACAGCCGTGATCGACTGCGTAATCGGTTCCAACACGCGGGCAGACGTGCCGGCCTCGAAATAAAGGATGCGCGTGGAACCGGGCAGCAGGATCGCGTGCTGCATGACATTGGGCAGGTTCACCGGGCTGGACCACTCGCCCACGGTGGCCCGCGGGTCGACCCCTGCCGTCACCACGGCTGCAGCCTGATTGGATGGCGGGCCGACGTTGCCAGCCGCGTCGCTGGCCGTGACCAGATAGTAATACGTGCCTGCTTGCAGGCCGCTGTCGAGATAAGTGGTCGTGGTGCCGCTCGTCTGGGCAATGCGATTGGCCGAGGACGGGGCGAACCCGCTGGTCATTGACCGATACACCGCATAACCGGTCACGCCCACGTTGTCGGTTGCGGCGCTCCAAGACAGGCTGGCGCTGCCTGCGCCGCCCGTCGCGCTCAACATGCCGGGGGCGCTGGGCGCCGATGCATCTGCCACGTCGGGCGTGTAGCTGGCGTAGATGGAAAACCGCAGTCCGCCCAGTACAGATGAACCGAAGTTCGCGGGCCAACTGCCGAAGGCGGTGCGCGCCTTGCTGTAGGCATCGGTGCCGCCGCTCGAATAGCGCATGTTGTTGACCGAAGCCGAATTACCGTTGGTGTTGTACATCAGCCAGTACGGCGTGTTGGCCTCAAGCCTCGCCGACAGCGCAACGGTGTTCCATGCATTCGCGTTCAGGGTGCGTGTGCCGCTGCTCGCGACCAGCGTGGCGGGCCTGCCGCCGTTGTCGGAGTAGATGGCAACCTGGTATTGGTTGTTGGGGGCCGCGGCAATGTTGGCGATATAGACGCTCATGCTCGACACCGTGCCCCCAATGGATGGCATGGTGAAGCGTGAACCGTTCATCGAGTTGGCATCGCCAGTGTCGATGCGGCTGCCCACTGCCGTGTTGCCCAACGTCGCGGCCACGGCCGGCCCTGACACGACGAGAAAGACGGCAATCAGCGTAGTGAGGATCAAGACGGCCGCAGAGTGTCGGATGGAGGACATCGTCACAGCTCTCAGTGGGCAAAGCCGCGACCTCGCGGCTAAGTAAAGGTAGGTGTGAACGAAGGGGCTTCCTATCCCTTATTCGCGGCATTCAACCTAAGAAGAGCAGTATCCGGGCATCGCATGGAACCTCCTTGGGCGTCCCCAAGTGGAAACTCCTGCAATAGCCCTGGCTCCTGGATCCGATGACGCGGGTGGCGACGCGTCATTGACCTGCACAGTGGCAGCGAAGTGAGCCGAGAAGCGAGCAGTCCGACCTCAGCTCAGCACACCGCCGGGCTGATGCTGGGTGACCAGCCAGTCCACATAGTGCGCGACGCCGCTTGAGACATCGGCGAACCGATGTTCACACCCCACCGACCTGAGCGACGAAAGATCCGCCTGCGTGTGGCACTGGTACTTGCCCCTCAGCGCTTCCGGGAACGGGATGTACCGCACAAGCTCCTGCGCGACCTGTTCCTGGAGGCTCAGCGCCGGCAGTCCCTCATGGCGTCTGCATGCGTTGATCGTGGCGTGCGCCACGTCGTTGAACGGCTGTGCGCGGCCGGTGCCAAGGTTGAAGATGCCGCTGGCCTCGGGATGATCGAGAAACCAGAGGTTGACGGCCACCACATCGTCGACATGCACGAAGTCGCGTGACTGCGCGCCCGCTGCGTAGCCGCCGTAATCGCCGAACAGCTTCACATGTCCGCCGGAGCGGAACTCGTTGTAGTGATGGAACGTCACGGACGCCATGCGACCCTTGTGCTGTTCACGAGGACCGTAGACATTGAAATAGCGGAATCCGGCGATCTGCGTCTTCGCCTGCGGCAACGCGCGCCGCACCACCTGGTCGAACAGCAGCTTCGAATAGCCGTAGACGTTGAGCGGCCGCTCGAACGCCGGCTCTTCCCGGAAGGTGTCGCTTCCGCCATAGACAGCCGCCGAAGACGCATACAACAACCGGGTGCCGTGTGCCATGCATGCGTCCAAAAGCGATCTGGAGCAGCCGTAGTTGGTATCGAGCATGTAGCGGCCGTTGTGCTCCATGGTGTCGGAGCAGGCCCCTCCATGCAGGATGACGTCGACATGGCCGAACTCGCGGGCCGCGAACCGGCGATAGAAATCGCTGCGGTCGATGTAGTCGGAGATTTGCGCGCCGACGAGATTGCGGTACTTCATGCCATCGGTGAGGTCGTCGACGGCAATGATGTCGTCGATGCCGCGCGCGTTGAGCCCCCGCAGCAGGTTGCTGCCGATCATGCCGGCGGCGCCGGTGACCACTGCCTTCATGCACTCAGCTCCTCATGGCTGACCGTCGCCGTGCCGAACTTGCCGACTGCGATGCTGCCGGCCCGGTTCGCATAGGGTGCCGCTTCGCGGGGCGTGAAGCGCGCCGCCATCAGCACCGCCATGGTGGCGATGACGGTATCTCCCGCGCCGGTCACGTCGAACACCTCCCGTGCCACAGCCGGGATGTCGAGCCGGCCCTCGTCGTCGAAGATGGTCATCCCTTCCTCCGATCGCGTCAGCAACAGCGATTGCAGATCCAGCCGTTCGCGCAACTCCGTGACGCGACGGCGCAGATCGTCCTCATGGCTCCACCGGCCGACCGCCTGTGCCAGCTCGGCGCGGTTCGGCGTGACGACGCTGGCGCCCGCGTAGCGGCTGTAGTCTGCCCCTTTCGGGTCGACCAACACCGGCACCTTCCGCGCACGCGCCGCGTCGATCATGTGCGGTATGTGCGTGAGGCCGCCCTTGCCGTAATCGGAGAACAGCACCGCATCGTGCTGCGGCAGGGCGCGCTCATAGTCGCTGAACATCTGTTCGAGCACTTCGTGGTCTGGTTGGTTCTCGAAGTCCAGCCGCAGCAGCTGTTGCGAGCGGCCGATCACCCGCAGCTTCACGATCGTGTGGAGCTTGGGGTCGCGCCCGAGCAGTGTCTCCACGCCGTCCCGCTGCAGCAGCTTGCGCAGCCGCTCCGCCGGCTCGTCCTCGCCCACGACCGTCAGCAGCGTGCACTGCGCACCGAGCGCCTTCACGTTGAGCGCCACGTTGGCCGCGCCACCAAGGCGTTCCTCCTCGCGCTCGACCCGCACGACAGGCACAGGCGCTTCCGGCGAGATACGTTCCACCGCGCCGAACCAGTAGCGGTCGAGCATGCCGTCGCCGACGACGAGCACTCGCCGCCGCGACAGATCTTCGCGCGAGGGCAGGGGACAAACGGGTTGCGACGATGCCGCGGTCATTGGCCCACGCCCAGTTCGGCTTCGATCAGCGTGCACCAGAGGTGGCCGATGAAGATATGCGCCTCCTGAATGCGCGCGGTGGTGGGACTCGGCACGATCACGGATTCGTCGCACAGCCCGGCAAGACGGCCGCCGTCACGGCCAAGCAAGCCGATGCGGGTCATGCCGATGCCGCGAGCGGCTTCCACCGCCGCGATGACATTGGGCGAGTTGCCGGAGGTGGAGATGGCGACGAGGCAGTCACCCGCACGGCCGAGCCCGAGCACCTGGCGCGAGAAGACGTGGTCGAAGCCATAGTCGTTGCCGATGCAGGTCAAGGCCGAGGAGTCGGTCGACAGCGCGATGCCCGCCAGGGGCGCCCGGTCCTTCACAAAGCGGCCGGTAAGCTCGGAGGCGAGATGCTGGCTGTCGGCGGCGGAGCCGCCATTGCCGCAGAACAGTACCTTTGCGCCGGCACGCAGGCAGGCGGCGAGGTGGCGCGCACTGCTCTCGATGGCCGGTCGCAGCATGGCCAGGGATTGCATCACGCACAGATGCTCAGAGAGGGCGCCCTCGAAGATGGATGCGGACACTGACCGGATTCTTGCGGCTCAGGGCGAGTCCCCGAGCCAACGTCGATAATAAGGATCATCTGATTCTGCCATTGCACACTTTTGATCCCGTTCGATCCGCCTCACCTCAACATCACTAGGCAATGGTGACGATGAACATGCATCCGAAGGTCGTCGACGTGGCCGGCGCGCTGCAACGCGTATCAGGGGCGCGGCCGATGGTGTTCACCAATGGTGTGTTCGACATCCTGCATCGCGGCCACGTGACCTACCTCGTGCACGCGCGTGCGCTCGGGGCATCGCTCGTCGTCGGCGTCAATTCCGATGCGTCCGCGCGCCAGTTGGGCAAGGGCCCTGATCGTCCGCTGAATCGCGAAGTCGACCGGGCGATCGTCGTTGCCTCGCTTGAAAGCGTCACCTGCGTCGTGCTGTTCAACGAGCGCACGCCATGCGCCCTCATCGAGCAATTGCGGCCTGACATCTACGTCAAGGGTGGAGACTACGACGTCGACACGCTCGAAGAGGCGCGGCTGGTGCGGAGCTGGGGCGGGCGCGCGCTTGCGTTGTCGTTCATCGATGGTTATTCGACGACCTCGATGGTCGACACGATTCGGAGCGCGAGGAGCGGGTGAGCGACTGTCGCCGGGACGTCCCAGGACGATCGCGGGTACCCCTCGCCGAACCTGGGGATTCCGCCGCCATGGGCAGAGCGCGGAAGGTTCTCATCGTCAAGACCTCGTCGATGGGCGACGTCGTGCATGCGCTTCCGGCGCTGTCGGACATGCGGCGCCTCGTCCCGGGCATCATGGTCGATTGGCTGGTCGAAGCGCCCTTTGCCGCCATTCCGGCTCTGCATCCGGGTGTTCGGCGTGTGTTGCCGCTGGCGTGGCGCAAGTGGCGACGCCGCCTGCTCGACCGGAGCACATGGTCGGCCATCGTCGATCTGCGCCGCGAGTTGCGCAGCGAACGATATGACCTCGTGCTCGACCTGCAGGGGCTCCTGAAGAGCGCGCTGTGGGGCGCGCAGGCGCGCGGACCGATGGTGGGCTACGACTGGCGCAGTGCATGGGAGCCGTTGGCAACGCTGCTGTACCGACGGACCGCGGCGGTCGAGCCACGCATGCAGGCGGTGGAGCGTTGCCGGCGTCTGGCCGCTGCTCATCTCGGTTATGTACTGCCCGCGACCGCGCCCGACTTCGGCATCCATGCGGCGAAGCCGCAATGGGAGTGGGTGCCGTCGGAGCATTATGCGGCGCTGATTCCGTGCGCCAGTCGTCCCGAGAAGCTCTGGCCTGAAGACCGCTGGATCGAGGTCGGCCGCCGGCTGCTGCGCGAGGGCGAGCGTCCGGTGGTGCTGTGGGGCAGCGATGCGGAGCGGCAGATGGCCGAGCGCATCGCACGCGGCTGCGAGGGCATCGTGCCGCCCTTCCTCGCGGTGAAAGACTGCGCCGGAGTGCTCGGCCGCGCCGAGCGCATCGTCGGCCTTGACACGGGGCTCAGCCACTTGGGCGCGGCGCTCGGAAGGCCCACTGTCGGCATCTACTGCGATCACGATCCGGGCATGGCTGGCATCACGGGCAGCGGACCTGTGGCCAGCATTGGAGGCAGGGGCGTCGTGCCGTCGCTTGCCGACGTGCTTGGCCTGATCGACAGGGTGGCTGCGGGTGCTGCCTCGCTTCACTCGGGTGACTCCGGTGATTCGGCGACTGATGCCCGCGATCGTCAAAGCTCCTCGATTCGCACCGGCGGATAGCTGTCCCAGTTGAGGCAGCCCGGGCATTGCCAGAAGTAGTGCTGCGCTTCGAAGCCGCAGGCCGCGCAGCGGTAGCGCTGAAGCGGCTTGGCCGCGCGTGCGACGGCCTGTCGAACGCCGGGCAGCATGTCCGGCTGCCACTGCTGCGCGGGGACCTGCAGCACTTCCAGCGCGGCGCTGAGCGATGGCTGCGTGGCGAGTTGATGTGTGAGCCGATGCTGAACGGCCTCAGGCTCAGGGTCGAGGAGTGCCATCGCGTGCACAAGATCCATGCTCGGCTGGCGCTCGTGCAGGGCCTTCAACGCCCCCAGCGCCGCGTCGCCTTCGCCGCACGCCAGTGCGCTCCTGGCAAAGTCTCTTGCGACGAGGAGAAACGCGGCCGGATTGCGCCGGCGCAATTCGTTCCACACCTCCAGCGCCTCGCGATGCGCTCCGTGACGGGCATGCCGCTGCCCCATCATCACCAGCGGCCGCGGCGCGTGAGGGGCGGCCTGGCGGGCACGGGCCAGGGCGCTTTCGGCTTCGGCCGCATCGCCGCGCTCGTCGGCGTCGTGTGCGACCTCGCACCAATGGTGCGCGATGCGAGCCGCAAACGAACCCGTGCCTGAACGTTCCAGTTTCGCGGCGACATCTGCCGCGGCCTTCCAGTCGCGCGACCGCTCGTACAGGCCCAGCAGTGCGAGGCGCGCTTCGGTGTCGAAAGGCGTGCCTTCGAGGGCCCGATAGGCGGCTTCGGCGCGGTCGAACAGGCCTGCCTTCATGAAGTCGTGCGCAAGCGCGTGCTGCGCACGCTCGCGCTCGGCGCGTGGCAGGTCGGCGCGATTCAACAGGTGCTCGTGCACGCGCACCGCACGCTCGAACTCGCCCCGCCGACGGAACAGATTGCCCAGCGCAAAGTGCAGGTCCGAACTCTCCGGGTCATGCTGCACGGCCTCGATGAAGGCATCGATCGCCTTGTCCTGTTGCTCGTTGAGCAGCAGGTTCAATCCCTTGAAATACGCGCGCGGCGAATCGCGCTCATGACGTCGCCATTGCTTGAGGTCGAGGCGCGATGCCAGCCAGCCGAGGCCGAAGGCCAGCGGGATCGCCAGCAGGAGCCACTGGTAGTCAAAGTCCATCGCGCGGAGGGTGCTCGGGAACGGGTTCCGTCTGTGGGGCGACCTGGGGCGCCGCGATCGTGAGCCGGTCAAGCGGCTCGTGTCGGCGTGCCACGCGGCGATGCTTCCACCAGCTTGGCACCATCGCGAGCACGCCGAAGGCACAGCCCGCCCCGAAGGCCGCCAGCACGATGATCACCATCGGCGCGCGCCACTCATAACCGAAAAACCAGCGCACGGCCGATTCCTGCTGGTTGTTCAGCGCGAAGGCGAAGAGGGCGAAGAAGATGAAGGCTCGAAACAGCCAGACGAGGATGCGCATGAGGGCTTTTGGGGGCGGATTCTAGTGGTCTGCGCCGCCCTGACCCGGCGGGGCCGTGCTCCGGCTCCGGATGGAGAGAGCGGCGGACCTTGAACTCACAAACAAAAAAAGCCGCGGCAATGTGGCCACGGCTCTTGAAAATCGCGATGTGAGCTCAGGTCAAGGCAAGGGCGCCTCGCTCGCTTCCTTCGCCGGCTCATCATCTCCCGCCGGAATGTTGGCATCCACGGCTTCGCGAAGCGCCTTGCCCGGCTTGAAGTGGGGCACGAGCTTCTCGGGGATCACCACCTGCTCGCCGCTGCGAGGGTTACGGCCCACGCGGGGCGGGCGGCGGTTGATCGAGAAGCTGCCGAAGCCCCGGATCTCGATGCGGTGGCCGCGGGCCAGCGCATCGGACATCGCATCCAGGATCGTCTTCACCGCGAACTCGGTGTCGCGGTGCGTGAGCTGGCTGAATCGCTCGGCCAGCTCGGCCACGAGGTCGGAGCGTGTCATCGTCCGGGTGTGACCGCGTTACTGGTTCTCGCGCTGATTGTCGAGCTTGGCCCGCAGCAGCGCGCCCAGGCTGGTCGTGCCGGCCGTCTCGCGCTCGTTGCTGGCCGCCAGGCGCTGCATCGCTTCCTGCTGGTCTACGGAATCCTTGGCCTTGATCGACAGCTGGATCGAACGCGTCTTGCGGTCGATGGTGACGATCAGCGCAGAGACCTCTTCGCCTTCCTTCAGCACATTGCGGGCGTCTTCGACCCGATCCCGAGAGATTTCAGAGGCGCGCAGATAGCCGGTCACGTCGGTGGCCAGTTCGATTTCCGCGCCGCGCGCATCGACGGTCTTGACCCGTCCCGTCACCATCATGCCGCGGTCGTTGACCGAGGTGTAGCTGGTGAACGGATCGGCATCGAGCTGCTTGATGCCCAGGCTGATGCGCTCGCGCTCGACGTCGATCGCCAGGACCACGGCCTCGACTTCCTGGCCCTTCTTGAAGTTGCGGACCGCGGCCTCGCCCGGCTCTTGCCACGAAAGGTCGGACAGGTGCACCAGACCGTCAATGCCCTGGGCCAAGCCCACAAACACGCCGAAGTCGGTGATCGACTTGACAGGTCCCTTGACCTTGTCGCCGCGCTTGACGTTGGCCGCGAACTCTTCCCACGGGTTGGCCTTGCACTGCTTCATGCCGAGGCTGATGCGGCGCTTGTCCTCGTCGATCTCGAGCACCATGACCTCGACCTCGTCGCCCAGCGAGACGACCTTGCTCGGCGCGACGTTCTTGTTGGTCCAGTCCATCTCGGAGACGTGCACG
>DASTGE010000410.1:0-4352 GCA_035719405.1 Burkholderiaceae bacterium | reverse complement strand
TGCTCCTGTCACATCCGGGTGACGATGAGGCGCTTTTCCGCTTTGCCGCACCCTGAAAAGCCAATGCGCTTCAATGACTTGCGCGTGCTCTACTCGAGAGTGTCACGTCGACGAGACAGCTTGACGCCAGACACTCGAGTCGAAGTTCCCGCGGTTGCACGCGAGGCGCTTGCGACATGCGGATTGGTGATCCCGTGCTTGTCCATAAGCCGGTACAGCGTCATGCGCGAGACGCCCAGACGTCGGGCGGCATCTGTCACGTTTCGCCCTGATTGCTCCAATGACGCCACGATCGCCTCGCATTCCGCCCTGTCGCGCGTGAGTCCGAGCGGCTCCTCGCTCACGGCTTCCCCGCTGGCGGCGTCCAAACCGAGATCAGCAGGGGAGATGAGGCGTCCCTCGGCGAGGGCCGTGGCTCGCCGCACGCGGTTGATCAACTCGCGCACGTTCCCCGGCCATGGGTGTCGCTGCATCGCGGCCAGGGCCCGGTGGCTAAAGCCTTGAAGCGTTACTGCGCCTTCGGGCTTGAATCGCTGGAAGAAGTGCTGCGCCAGCAGCTCGATGTCTTCCACCCGCTCGCGCAGTGGCGGGACATGCACTGGCAGCACGTTGAGCCTGTAGTAGAGATCTTCCCGGAAAGTGCGTTGCCTCACGGCACCCTCCAGGTCGACGTGAGTCGCTGCGACCACCCGCACGTTGACATGGATGCTCGTGACGGAGCCCACGCGATGTATGGTGCCTTCCTGGAGAAAGCGCAGCAGGTTGATCTGCAAGTCCAGCGGAAGGTCACCGATCTCGTCGAGGAAGAGCGTGCCTCCCTCGGCCGATTCGATCAGGCCACGTCGGTCGCGATCTGCGCCTGTGAAGGCTCCTCGCACATGCCCGAAGAGCTCGGACTGGATGAGCGATGGCTGGATAGCACCGCAGTTGACTGCAACGAACGGCCCGTCAGACCGGGCGGAATGCCGATGGACGGCATTGGCCACCAGTTCCTTGCCGCTGCCACTCTCCCCGGAGATGAGCACCGACGCGTCCACTTTGGCGATGCGGCGCACGCGCTCCAGCAAGGCTTGCATCGAGCGGCTTGCGCCGAGAATCGGCGGGTTCAGCGTGACCATGCTCTGGGCCGGGACGCGACGTTTGAGCTGCGCGCGTCCGAGTGCGTGGCCCAGTGTAAAAGCCAAGAGCCTTTGCTCGACAGGGAGCGTGTGGTGGTCGAACAGGTGATTGACCACAACGTCCTTGCAAAGCGGAAGCGCGAGCGCCTCGCGGCCGAACAGGCCGATCCAGACAGGAGCGTGATGCTCCCGCAGAAAATCGTCGAGTTCCATGAACGCCTTGTGCTCCAGCGAGCGGGCGTGAACGATGGCCACATCGAACGGCCTCTCGGCCAACAGCCGGCTCGCGGTGGCCAAGCCCGCCGCGGGGATGAATTTCCATTCGCCCGGAAGCTCGATTCGACCAGCTTCGCCGTCCGCGTCGAGCGTGACGAAAAGCGCGCATCGCACAGCGACTACTCCTACCCTTCGAGCGTTGGAATTTGCGGGGCAGGGCGCATTCGCTCGGACGCCTGCCACAGTGGATTTGTGGGCGGGCGCCAGGACGCGGACACTCGTTGACTACCCGCGCGCGCCCGCGTTTGTTTGGCGCCGATCCTTGCAGATGGATGTCACGGAAAGAATCCTTCGAGTAAGGGGTAAGGGAGGCGAAGCGTTCGGGGTAGAGGCTCCGGTGTGCCAAAGTGGTGCGATTGACGATCGTCACGTCCAGCGGAAGGTGGATTCATAAAATGGCGGGCATGCTTGACGCGCGCGCGAAGACGCTGCTGAAGACACTGGTCGAGCGGTATATCGCCGAGGGCATCCCTGTCGGCTCGCGGACCCTGTCGCGTGCGTCGGGGCTCGAGCTGTCGCCCGCCACCATACGCAACGTGATGGCCGACCTGGAGGAACTCGGGTTGATCGCCAGCCCGCACACCTCCGCCGGGCGCGTCCCGACCCCCCGCGGGTATCGCTTGTTTGTGGACACGATGCTCACAGCGCGACCATCGGAGGCTGACCAACTCGTGCCGGGCGAAGTGCTCGACCAGCTCCGGCCCGACCAGCCGAAGCGGGTGATTGCGAACGCGGCGCACCTGCTCTCCAGCCTTTCGAGCTTCGTCGGTGTTGTGACGGCCCCTCGCAAGCCCTCTGTATTCCGCCATATCGAGTTTCTGCGGCTGGGCGAACGGCGCATCCTGGTCATCATCGTTTCCCCTGACGGTGACGTTCAGAACCGCGTGATCTTCACCGCGCAGGACTACTCGCAGAGCCAGCTCGCCGAGGCGGCCAACTTTCTGACGGAGCACTATGCGGGTCTGACCATCGAGGAGGTACGCGAACGATTGAAGACCGAGGTCGACCAATTGCGCGGAGAAATTGCGCAACTGATGCAGGCGGCGGTGGACGCCGGCAGTGAAGCAATGGCAGAAAAACACGAGCAGGTGGTGATATCGGGCGAGCGAAACCTTCTGCAGGTGCAGGACTTCGAGCGCGACATGGGCTCCTTGCGGAAGATGTTCGATCTCTTCGAGCAGAAGACTCAGCTGATGCGCTTGCTGGATATATCGAGCCGGGCCGAGGGCGTGCGCATCTACATCGGCGGCGAGAGCCGTGTGGTGCCTTACGAGGATCTGTCGATTGTCGCGGCGCCGTATGAGGTCGACGGTCAGGTCGTCGGCACACTGGGCGTGATAGGGCCGACCCGGATGGCCTATGACCGCATGATCCAGATCGTCGATATCACTTCGCGGCTGGTGAGCAACGCGTTGAGCCTGAAGTAGTGTCTGGATTGGCATTCGGCGCGGCTGACGAGACGGAGGGCGGCTGGATGCGCCGGGGCGAGGCCTACAATCAGGCGCCCCGGGCCGTTAGCTCAGTCGGTTAGAGCAGAGGACTCATAATCCTTTGGTCGCTGGTTCGAACCCAGCACGGCCTACCAAAAATGCCTAGAAAAACAATAAGTTGCCTGCGATGGTGTCGCCCCCATCTTCTTGGCGCAGGTAGCGTTGCCAGACTGTTGCCAGAATTCCGACGGTTGCCATCGTGGTTTGTGCTGGCGCTTGCGTGCCGCACCTCGTGTGAAATGCCCTGCCACTGCCAGGAGCGATACCTGTGTGCCGCGGGCTGGCTGGCGCTTCTGAGCGGGGCTTGATGCGACCGACGACTACCGTTCAGCGCTGATATCGATCGAAGTAAACGGTCAGTTCGGCAACATGACCGGCACCAACCCTTTGCTGTCGTTCGGCTTGCGTCGGTGGGCAACAGCAGCAGACGGATACTTGATCTCGAGCGGCGAACGTCGGCTCACATCGAGAGCGGACCTAGACCGGGTGTGCGGTCTGATGCCTGGTCTGATGCCCGGCCCACCTGCACGCGCGCGACGTTGGTGACAAGCGCATGGGGAGGTAGCGGGCGACCCGTATACTGCCCGGTGCAACCATCTCCGCCCCATGCCCCGAGCTGACCTCATAGTGAATCTGGTGCGTGCTGGGACGCAGGGGGATCAGCGCACTTTTCGTTCGACGGTCGAGGCCATCGCGGCCGAGGAGCGCGCCAAGCGCCACACCCAGCTCGCCGACCGCCTGGAAGAAAATCTGCGTCAGCCGGCACCCACCGCCAAAGCCGCGGAGGTTGTGCGTAGCTTCGACGGCGGTCACGGCGGCCTGCTCTACGAAGTGGAGCCGCGCCGTGGGTTGACCAGCATATTCCTCGATGACGCTGCCGCGACGCCGGTGCGAGAATTGGTCGAAGAGCAACAGCGCGCCGAACTGCTTCGTTCCTACGGAGTCGAGCCGCGCCACCGCGTGCTGTTGGAGGGCCCGCCAGGCAATGGCAAGACTACGCTTGCAGAAGGCATCGCATTCGAGCTGATGGTCCCGCTCTTCGTGGTGCGCTACGAAGCTGTGGTCGGGAGCTTCCTTGGAGAAACCAGTGGGCGCTTGAAGCGGCTGTTCGACTTCGCGCGTACGCACCAGTGTGTGTTGTTCTTCGACGAGTTCGACACGCTGGGCAAGGAACGCGGCGACACACACGAGACAGGCGAGATCAAGCGTGTCGTGAGTTCGCTGCTTCTGCAGATCGATTCGCTTCCGAGCCACGTGGTCGTCGTGACTGCCACCAATCATGCGGAATTGCTGGACCGGGCCGTGTGGAGGCGCTTCCAACTACGGCTGAACCTGCCGGCTCCAACGCTAGCGCAACGCGCAGCTTGGTTCGAACGGTTCGAAAAGACGTTGGGCCTACCGCTGGGCCTGTCTCCCAAGACCTTGGCCACCCGCCTGCCCGTGCAGACTTTCTCCGATCTAGAGCAGT
>DASTGE010000409.1:0-5634 GCA_035719405.1 Burkholderiaceae bacterium | reverse complement strand
CCAACAGCGTGATCTGGGCCACGGGCGAGGACATCCCCTTCGTGCCGAACAAGCGCTTCGGCGGCGTCACGCTCGGCGGCAAGATCGCCCCGATCTTCTTCAACACGCAGGAGGACTCGGGCGCGCTGCCGATCGAGGTCGATGTGTCGACGCTCGAAATGGGCGACGTGATCGACATCCATCCGTACGACGGAAAGATCGTCAAGAACGGCGACACCGTGGCCGAGTTCAAGCTGCGCTCCGAGGTGCTGCTCGACGAGGTCCGCGCTGGTGGA
This sequence comes from Burkholderiaceae bacterium, assembly GCA_035719405.1. GTDB lineage: Bacteria > Pseudomonadota > Gammaproteobacteria > Burkholderiales > Burkholderiaceae_C > CAMLIZ01. The sequence goes on along the minus strand of DASTGE010000409.1, from coordinate 5,359 downwards.
CGCATCAACCTCATCATCGGCCGTTCGCTCACGGCAAGGGCACGCGAGTTCCTCGGCCTGCCGGCGTCGACCGTGTTCCGTCTGCCCAAGGCGCCCGTCGATACGGGCAAGGGCTTCACCCTGGCGCAGAAGATGGTAGGCCGTGCGTGCGCCCTGCCCGAAGGCGTCGGCATGCGCCCGGGCACCTATTGCGAACCGAAGATGACTTCCGTCGGCAGCCAGGACACGACCGGCCCGATGACGCGCGACGAGTTGAAGGACCTTGCCTGCCTCGGCTTCAGCGCGGATCTCGTCATGCAGAGCTTCTGCCACACCGCGGCCTATCCGAAGCCTGTCGACGTGAAGATGCATCGCGAGCTTCCCGCGTTCATCAGCAATCGTGGCGGCATCGCCCTGCGCCCTGGCGACGGCGTGATCCACTCGTGGCTCAACCGCATGTTGCTGCCCGATACCGTCGGCACGGGTGGTGACTCGCACACGCGCTTTCCGATCGGCATCAGCTTTCCCGCCGGGTCGGGCCTGGTCGCCTTCGCTGCGGCCACCGGCGTGATGCCGCTGGACATGCCCGAGAGCGTGCTCGTGCGCTTCAAGGGCACGATGCAGCCCGGCATCACGCTGCGCGATCTCGTGCACGCCATCCCGTTGTATGCGATCAAGCAAGGGCTGTTGACCGTCGCGAAGCAGGGCAAGAAGAATGTGTTCTCGGGCCGCATTCTCGAGATCGAAGGCCTGCCCGATCTCAAGGTGGAGCAGGCCTTCGAGTTGAGCGACGCATCGGCCGAACGCTCGGCCGCGGGCTGCACCGTGCGGCTGAACAAGGAGCCGATCATCGAATATCTCAACAGCAACATCACGCTGTTGAAGTGGATGATCGCGAACGGCTACCAGGACAAGCGCAGCCTGGAGCGCCGTATTCGCGGCATGGAAGCGTGGGTGGCGAACCCGACGCTGCTGGAGCCGGACGCCGACGCCGAGTACGCGGCCGTGATCGAGATCGACCTGAGCGAGATCACCGAGCCGATCGTGTGCTGTCCCAACGATCCCGACGACGCCAAAACGTTGTCGCAGGTTCAGGGCACAAAGATCGACGAGGTCTTCATCGGTTCGTGCATGACCAACATTGGCCACTTCCGGGCCGCTTCCAAGCTGCTCGAAGGCAAGCGCGACATTCCGGTGAAGCTGTGGGTGGCGCCACCGACGAGGATGGACGCCTCCGAGCTGACGAAGGAAGGCCATTACGGCGTCTTCGGTACGGCCGGCGCGCGCACGGAGATGCCCGGCTGCAGCCTGTGCATGGGCAATCAGGCGCAGGTGCGCGAAGGGGCGACGGTCATGTCCACGAGCACACGGAATTTCCCGAACCGTCTTGGAAAGAACACCAACGTCTATCTCGGCTCGGCGGAACTGGCCGCGATCTGTTCGAAGCTCGGCCGCATCCCGACTGTCGCCGAGTACCACGCTGACATGGGTGTCATCAACAAGGACGGCCCCGCGGTCTACCGCTACATGAACTTCGACCGGATCGAGGAGTTCAGCGACATGGCCAAGGCGGTTGCGGTTTGATCTGAGCTTGCCCGAAGAACAGCGGTCCGCCTCCGGGCCGCTGTTTCTGCCATCGGGGCCGGCATCACTTCACGAGCTTGTTGCCTTCGACGGCTCCCTTTCAAGACCCCGGCCGTGCAGGCGTTCGTCCTGATTCGGACGGTCCGGCCAGCCTTGTCAGTCGCGCCCGCGCGCTCGTCGGGCGCAGGCATTGCCCTTGCCGGCGCATGAATCGTTGCCTTCGGTCGATCGACCTGTGGAGGACTGTTCATGCCGTCGGTCAGCGTGCTGATGCCCACCTACGAACAGGCAGGCTTCATTGCCCGCGCGATCGACAGCCTTCGCGCGCAGACGATGGCCGACTGGGAATTGATCATCCTTGATGCGAGCCCGACGGACCTCACGTCCATCACCGTCCGCCCCTTCCTGTCCGATACGCGCATCCGCTACAAGTGCATCGAGGAATGCGGACTCGGTGCCGCACTGAACCTCGCACTCTCGCTCGCGCACGCCCCGCTCGTCGCGTACCTGCCGAGCGACGACGTGCTGTACAGAGATCACCTCGGCAGCCTGAAGTCACTGCTCGATGCCGACCCCCGTGTGGTGCTCGCGTATTCAGGCGTCCGTCATCACTACAACCGGGAGGCGCCCGCCCTCGTGCCCGGCACGTGCCTGCAACTCGTGCAATGCATGCATCGCCGCATCGACATCCCGTGGGTTGAGCGCGACGAAATCGAGTCCGACGACCTTGATCGCCTTTACTGGTCGCGGCTGCGCAGTCTCGGCAGCCTCACAGGCACGGAGCGTGTCACCTGTGAGTGGGTCGACCATCCGATGCAGCGGCACAAGCTCATGCAGGAGCCTGTGGGCGGCATCAATCCCTTCCGGGTGCATTACCGCGTACGGACGCCGCTGCGCTTTCACACGACGGTCGGCAACTTCATCGACGAGGCCGGCCAGTACGAGCATTACCGCAGAAGACCCGACACGCCACCGGCGCGAGACGGCCTGAAGATCCTGCTCGTCGGCGAGCTGGCTTACAACGCCGACCGCGTGCTGGCATTGGAGGAACAGGGCCACTCCCTGTACGGGCTGTGGATGCGCGACCCGTACTGGTACAACAGCGTCGGTCCCCTGCCCTTCGGACATGTGAAAGACCTTCCGCACGACGACTGGCAGCGCGCCGTCGAACGTATCCGGCCCGACATCATCTATGCGCTGTTGAACTGGCAGGCGGTGCCGTTCGCGCACGAGGTGATGCGTGAAGCGAGGCGTGCCTCCGTGCACATCCCGTTCGTCTGGCACTTCAAGGAAGGGCCCTTCATCTGCATGGAAAAGGGTACCTGGCCGCAGCTCGTCGAATTGCATTCGCAAGCCGATGGGCAGATCTTCTCCAGCCCGCAGATGCGCGACTGGTTCGATACGGTCGTGCCCGGACTGTCGCGCTCAATTCCCACACATGTCCTCGACGGCGACCTGCCCAAGGGCGATTGGTTCGATGCGCCGCGAACCCCGCTGCTGTCTCAGCGCGATGGCGAGATCCACACCGTGGTGCCAGGACGGCCGATCGGATTGCATCCGCCCGACGTCGGTACCCTCGGCCGGCAGGGCATCCACCTGCATTTCTACGGCGACTTCACACACGGACAATGGCGGGAATGGATCGCGAAGGCGATGACTCTCGCCCCACGCCACCTGCACCTGCATGCCAATGTCGACAACTCGCGCTGGGTCGAGGAGTTCTCGCAATATGACGCCGGCTGGCTGCACGCATTTCGCAGCGTCAACGGCGGAGAGCTCAGGCGTGCCAACTGGGACGACCTCAATTACCCGGCACGAATGGCCACGCTCGCCGCTGCGGGACTGCCGATGATCCAGCAGCGCAACGAAGGCGCCATCGTCGCGACGCAGACGCTGTGCCGCGAGCGGGGCACCGGGGTGTTCTTCGACACGTTCGACGACCTCGGCGAGCTGCTGCGCGACGCAGACCGCATGGGAGCCGTGCGCCAACGAGTGTGGGCAGACCGCCCGCAGTTCACCTTCGATGCACATGTGCCTGCGCTGATCGACTTCTTCCGCAAGGTGATTGCGAGCGTCAGGGCCTGAGCAGCAACGCCAGCTGCCACACAGCGAGTACGGCAAGAAGGATTGCCGAGGCACGTGACACCTGGCGGCGACGGCGCGAATCGAAGCGCTGGCCCAGCTTGCCAACCGCGGTGGACAGCAGCAGCCACCACAATGCCGAGCCGAGGAAAACACCTGCGATCATGGTCCAGGGTGATGTCTTCGCGAAATGCGTGCTCATCGACCCAAAGACCGCGATGAACGAGAGGATCGTCATCGGGTTTGAGAGCGTCAGCACGAAGGTGGTGGAGAAGCAGCGGAGGATGTCTGCGCCACGCCGCTCGTCGGCAAGGCCGTGCGCTGGCGGCATGCGCCATGTGCGCCAGGCAAGCGCGAGCATGAACGCCACGCCCCCGAGCGTGAGCCACAGGCGCGCCGAGACGAGCGCGTGAACGAGCGCGGCAAGGCCGAGTGCACCGAGCGCGCCATAAATGCCATCCGCGAACGCGGCGCCGAGCCCTGTGGCGAGTCCCGCTGCAGGGCCGCGCTCGATGGAACGTTGAATGGTGAGCAACCCGATGGGCCCCACGGGCGCGGCAATCGACAAACCGATCAGCACTGACTGCAAAAAAGGGAGCGCAAAAGCCGTTTCCATATGACGGCGATTGTCGGCGTCGTGCTGCGCGCCGACCGCCTCGTCACATGGCTACACTCTGCTGAGGCGCTGGCGAACATCTGGATCAGGTTCTCGGCATCGAAGGCGGTGGTGGGCATCGTGATTCTCCGGAGGAGGCGATTCGGTTCGCTTATACGACTCATCGCGCCTGAGAACAACCGTCGTTCGGCCACACGAAGGCGGTCCCCGCCTCCGCTTCTTCAATGCCTTGGCGTGCGTTCGGCCGAAACCTCGTTCTTGCGCAGGCATTGTTGCCAAGTCACCATAATTGCCTTCGCTCATGGCGAGCACACCAACCACCGGAGGTTTCCCATGGCCACCACCCCCGCCAAGGCGCCCGAGCACGCCTTCCCTCACACGCTTCAGACCTTCAAGACACCCTCGGGGGTCGAAGGCCGCTATTTCTCGCTGCCGGAGTTGAATCAGGCACTCCCGGGCGTGTCGCGTCTTCCGGTCTCCATTCGCATTGTTCTGGAGTCGGTGTTGCGCAACTGTGACGGCAAAAAAGTCACCGAGGCGCACGTGCGCGAGCTTGCGGCCTGGAAGCCGAATGCACCGCGCGTCGAAGAGATCCCTTTCGTGGTCGCGCGGGTGGTGCTGCAGGACTTCACCGGCGTGCCGCTGCTGGCCGACCTGGCGGCCATGCGCAATGTGGCCGCCGACATGGACAAGAACCCGAAGACGATCGAGCCGCTCGTGCCGGTGGACCTGGTCGTCGATCACTCGGTCATGGTGGATCACTACGGCACCAAGGATGCGCTGGACCTGAACATGCGCCTGGAGTTCCAGCGCAACAAGGAGCGCTACCAGTTCATGAAGTGGGGCATGCAGGCCTTCGATACCTTCAAGGTCGTGCCGCCGGGCTTCGGTATCGTGCACCAGGTCAACCTCGAATACCTGGCGCGAGGCGTCCACAAGACCGCCGAGGGCGTCTACTACCCTGACACGCTCGTCGGCACCGACAGCCACACCACCATGATCAACGGCATCGGCGTGGTCGGCTGGGGCGTTGGCGGCATCGAGGCCGAAGCGGGCATGCTCGGCCAGCCCGTGTACTTCCTGACGCCCGATGTGGTC
>DASTGE010000408.1:0-2727 GCA_035719405.1 Burkholderiaceae bacterium | reverse complement strand
GTTAGAAGTCGTCGCTGCGCAATCAAGCCCTCGCGCGGACAGGGTCGAGCATGACAACCGACGAGCTGTCTTACGAGTGCACTCTCGCGTCCATCAGCGTCGCAACAGGTTGGCTCTTCAGCGGCGGCAAGTCGGGAAGTTGGGGCGCCGTTTGCATGTCCCACACCCATCCGGCCGGTGATCGCCGACGAATCGCAGCGTCCTTGGCTGCCCGCTCGTTCTTCGCCATGAACGGGGTGACGATGTCCAACGGCGTCTCCTCGTCCCCAGTGTCCAGCAGCACGGCGTTGGGAAACGCCGCCCCGCGCTTGGACTCGAAACGCAACGGCTTCAGGAACCGACGATCTTGGCGCACCAGCTCATCGATCAGCCGCTGCTCGTAGGGTTGGTCCAGCGGGATCCAGGTGGACGACAGCATCACGAGTGTCGCGGTGTCGATGAAATGCAGGTGCTCCCGCTTTGCGTAGATCAGGGCGCAGAAAAGAAAGCGCAGCCGTGATGGATCGGACCGTGTGGGTTCCTCAGCCGAACGCTGGTGCACCCAGGCCTCGTATTCGCATGCGAACACTTTCTTGAAGCGCTCGGCTGCCTTACGTTCCATGTACAGCGGACAGTCAGGCATGTGGCGCAGCACGATGCGGTAGTCGAGATCGGTGACGCTGAACTCCTTCAACTCGCCGATCACCAGCATCAACTTGAACTGCACGTGCTGCTCCCGCGTCAACAGGATCGACATCGCCTGTTCGCGCCGCCGGGTGATTTCGGTCGCGTCTTCGGGCGAGAACGGCTCGGGGATGAACAGCACATCGGCAAGAGGCACGCCCTTAGTCTCGATCTCCCGCGATGCCGCCAGCAGGTGCTTGCGCACGACGTACCAGTTTCGCTTGCCCTGCATCCTGGGATACCAGCGATGAAAGTCGGCGCGCTGCAGGAGCAGGTGCAGCAAGCCACGCAGACCGAGTCGCCTGCGGGGAACCGTCACTTCTGTTTGAAGTGCGCGATTCCCCGGTACCATGGGTCGGCCGATCCGCCTTGACAGTGGAAATTCCAGCCGCACTTCGACCTGATCGGGCCCGCGTTCGATGACCGCCTCGCCAAGCACCTCGCCGAGGCCTGATTCGGAAGGGCGCGGCTCGTACGACGGGCAAGTAGGATGGTGGTCGTGTCCCGTTTCGGGCAGGCGCTTGACGACGAACTGTCGGTACTGCGCGATATACACGGGTACGCCGCCGGAGCGGCAAAGGCACAGCGGGTGGATGCCGTGTGCATACGCCCTTTCCAGCGTGGCTTGCCATTTGGAATCACCAGGGCCGATACGAAGGCCCTCCACCAGGTACTCGGCGCCTCGGGTCTCCATCGAATCTCCTGATCCTGCGAAAGAAAGAGTTGCCGGGCGTGACGCCCGTGCTGCCTCAACGATTCTCAGAACCTTGTACCCGTGTTTCCACGGCGAGCCGGCCTCAACTGCGCCCCGGTTCCGACACGAGCCTGCACAGCCGACGCCGCTCTGCGCTCATTTCGTGGCAGCCGACCGGCGCCACTCCTCGTCACGGTCCGAACAGAGCCGCACCGGGCGCTCGTGAAGCCACGAACCGGCCAGGCCACGCAGAATGATCAGATTGCGGGAATCGCGCCAGGAGCCGTCCGATGGCGAGGACGTCGACCTCCAGGCCGCCGGGATGAGGGTCCAGACCCTCACCCGGATGACTGCCACCTCTAGAGACATCCTGGATTCGTGCGCTGCCCGTCTCGGAAAACGCAACGGAACCGGGGCGAACTATCCCTCGGAACCGAGATTGACGGTGCCGCTTGCAAACGAGACGATTCCCCTGCCCGGCATGGTTGTCTCGATCATGTAGCCTGTTGTGCTCAGATGGTAGTGGACCCACCGGGCGCCGACGACATCGGTCGTCGATCTGCGACGGATAAACGTTCGCGATGCGAGCCAGCAGGGGCCTTCTTTTCACTGAATTCGGCCATGCTCAGTCTTACGAGTTAACTCAGCGCCCCCTCGCCAGAGTCCTCTCATCAACGCGCCCCGTGCATTCGCACGGCACTGGAGCGCGTTCCTTCAAACTGTCGCGCATACCATGCCGCAACTATCGTCCATGTTCTCTCCCTTCATCGTCGGCCGATTTTTTCGGTCACAGCCATCGTCATTGGCCCCCATTCTTCGTCTCAACGCTCGCTCGTGCATTGAGCCAAATGAATTCCTGCCCCCGTTGAATACTTTGTCGAACAGAGCCAAATCGAAGCGTGCAGGTGATTGGCGGGGATCAGGCCTCAGGCGAGAGACCGACATGCCCGGAGGCCACAGGCAGTCCTGCGCCTCGATATTGGGCGCGGTAGCGATGAGCCGGACAACAAGGCTTACCTTGGCTTCGCGAAACATTGCCTCCGGCATCCACTCCACCGCTCATCGCATAGGGGCCGCAGCATGAACCACAGTATCCTCGTTGACGCGAAAGAAGGTGCCGAACTCCTCGGGGTGAGCCTGCGATTGTTCAGGGACCTGATCAAACAGCCCGGCTTCCCTTCAGCACGCTCGTTGGGTCCACGCTGCACGCGCTGGCTTCGAACAGAGCTCGAGGCTTATGCCGCCGCACTACCCACCGTCACACGAGACGAACCTCCGCAGCTCGCGTCTGCTCGAGCCGCGAAGGCCGCAGGCAGGACGATTGCGCCCGTACCGTTCAACCGGGCCTCTGTCTGAGCTGCAGGGATCGG
>DASTGE010000407.1:0-5779 GCA_035719405.1 Burkholderiaceae bacterium | reverse complement strand
TCCCGCGGGCCAACTGTCACCGATCGAGACGGTGCGCGGGCGCGGCTATCGCTTCACGCTGGGATGAGCGAGGCCGGCCCGGCTTCCCGGGGGCCCGGGCCTTCGATTCGTGCGCGCCTGATCGTCGGCGCGACGCTCGTGCTGGTGGGATTCCTTGCGTTCGCGGGATACGCGGTGCAGCGCGCCCACGATGACAGCGTTCGCAGCGCGCAGTTTGCGCACCTGCAAACCACCGTCTACCTTCTGTTGGCGGCTGCCGAACTCAACGTCAACGGGATGCTCGTGATGCCGGCGGCATTCCCGGAGCCGCGGTTGTCGCTTCCGGGCTCCGGCCTGTATGCAAGCGTGGACAACCTCAATCGCAAGGAACGATGGCGCTCCGGTTCTGCCGTCGGCAGCAACCTTCCCTTTCCGGCGGCAGCCGACATCGGGCAATGGCGCTTCGAGGTCGTCCGCGGGAAATCCTCCGCGTACCTTGCTGCGACTTATGCGGTCCGATGGAACGTGGGCGGACTGCAAGCGCCTCTCATCCTTTCCGTGATGGAGGACATGACGCCGCTGGAGCGTGAGAGTCGGGCCTTCGTGCGCACATTGTGGACCTGGCTCGGCGGGACGGCCGTGATGCTGCTCTTGTCACAGACCCTGCTGTTGCAATGGGCGTTGGCACCGCTGGGCCGGGTGGCAGGCGAGGTGCGACGCATCGAGGATGCGCGGCAGGAGCACATCGAGGGCCGGTATCCCTCGGAGATCGCGGCACTGACCGACAACATCAATGCGCTGATCCGCAATGAGCGTGTGCGGCAGACGCGATACAGGGAAGCGCTCAGCTATCTTGCTCACAGCCTGAAGACGCCGCTCGCCGTGTTGCGTGCGTCGAGCGACGACACGGCGAGGCTGCCTGCAGTCGTCGCCGATCAGGTCGCGCGGATGGACGACATCGTTGCGCATCAACTGGCGCGTGCCGCAGCGGGAAGCGGGACGCTGTTCGCCGCGCCGTTGCCGCTTGCGCCGTTGCTCCAGCGGATCCGGGCTTCGCTCACGAAGGTCTACGCGGACAAACGCCTGGATCTTGCCGTCGATTGCGCGCCTGACCTTTCATTGCGCATCGATGAAGGCGATGCGTTCGAGTTGCTGGGCAACCTGATGGACAACGCTGCGAAGTGGGCGCGCCGCGAGGTGCGGGTGAGGGCGTGGCGCGAAGCGTCGACCCTGCATGCATGCGTCGAAGATGACGGCCCTGGATTCTCCGACACCCGCGAGGTGCTGAAGCTGCATGTGCGCGGCGACGAGCACGTGCCCGGTCATGGCGTGGGTCTGGCGGTGGTGAACGAAATCGTGCGCGCGCGAGGTGGCGAATTGACCCTGTCGAGGTCTTCGCTCGGCGGTGCCAAGGTGGAGGTGAGCCTTCCCGTCGCCTGAAGGGACACCATCGATCCGTTCAGCATTCGTTCATCCCTCCCGCAGCAAGATGCTTTCATCGCAAACCGAAGGAGCTCGGATCATGATGCACTCGATATCCGCCAAAGCCGCGCTTGTCGCGACCCTCGTTCTCGCCACGCTCGGTGTCACGCAGGCTGCGCATGCCCACGGCGACCGCGTGTTCCCGGCCGCCCCGGCATACGGGCCTGCACCGTATCAAGTCGTTCCGGCCCCGGTGTACGCACCCAGGCCGCCCGTCTACGGAGCGCCTGCAGTCGTCTACCCCGCCCCCGTCTACGGGAGGCCGGGCTACGATGAATGGCGCCGGGAACAGTGGAGGCGCGAGCAATGGCGACGTTCGCATTATTGGCGCCATCACGCGTATCCCTATTGAGGTGAGCGCTGCCGTAGCGGGTAGGAGCATGCTGACGCACGATCGCGAAAAGGTACGACAGCGCGGATCATGAGCCCTACCTACTATTGCTTTCGGACGCGACGCCTTGAAAGGCGTTGGCGTTCGATTCAATAGAGAGGTAGCACAGATGAACACTGACCAAGTCAAAGGCACAGCGAAGGAAGTGGCTGGCAAGACCCAGAAGAACGTGGGCAAGGCCATCGGCAGCACGGAGCAGGAAGCCAAGGGTATGGCGCGTGAGGCCGAGGGCAAGGTCCAGAAGAATGTGGGCAATGCCGAGGAAACGCTGAAGGACAGCACGGATTCGGCGCTGAATCGCAAGCCGTGACATGAATAACCCTCTCCCGCCCCGCGGGAGAGGGAGCGACACCGCGTAACGTGATCATTCCAGGGCGATCGCGGCGGGTCGCCTGAATGGACTACGTCAACTTCCACCGTTGGCGACCGGCCTCTTCCCCGTCGGCGCATCACGCTGCCGTAGCGGCGGAGGGTCAGCATCAGCCTCGCTTTCGAGCATGCAACGCGCGGGGCGACCGGGGTACCAGCAGCGTGCATTGAGCAGCACAACGCCCTTCGCCGTGGTGCTCTCGCATGCAGATCGCACAGTCGGTCATGCACGCTTGTGGCCTTTTTACTCCACTCGGGAATACATCGCATCGTTGCGCTTCAGGTGCATGGACTGAGCGCCGATATGCGAATGGAAGGGTGGTCGTTGCCGTCAGTGGCCGACCCTTCGGGCCGGGGGAGGTAACCGATGCGATGTGACGACAATGCAGGGGGCGCGGCGCCGACGAGACGGCAACTGCATTCATGGGGCCAGCGGTACCTCGTGCCGGGCTGGGTGGACGCGCCCTACGTCGCACTTTGCCGCATCGTTGAACGGGTGCTCGCAAGTCGCAAACGTTCAATTCGTCACGTCGCTGACCCGCAGTCCGCCCAATCTCCCGATGCCTCGCCTCACGGATCGGAACCATCTTCCGCGGTGCACTTGTGCGACCTCGGGTTCGAGTACAAGCGCCTTTCTGGCGAGCGCTCCTACCAGGAGACCCTTCCGTCCGTCCATTGCCTGACGCTGGAGCCCATCGCCAGTGCAAGAATGAAGCAACCGTGCAATAGCACTCCCGAATCCCCGCCCCCGGATGAGATCCTGATCTGAGGGTGGTCAGGTCACGCGAGCAAGGGCCGGCGGGAAGGAACGCTGTTTGCGGAGATCCTTGTCGAGGTAATCGCCATGGTCTCTTGCCGTCTGCTCGCCCGCCGCGTGCTTCCGGCCATCACGTTGCTTGTGCTGCTGCTTGCCGGTTGCGCCACACCCGCCGGGATGCCGGCAGGCACGGGCATCGACGAGGTGCGGCACCGGTGGGGTACGCCAACATTGGAGTTTGGGCTGCCGGAAGGTGGACGCCGTTTCTTTTACTCGACCGGACCTTTCGGCCGCAACACCTATCGGCTCGATTTCGATGCACAGGGGCGGCTGATGCGCGCGGAGGACGTGCAGAACGAGGCGCATTTCAACAGCGAGGTACGTCCTGGAATGACCTCCGAGGAAGTGCTTCAGCACCTGGGCCCGCCGTCGTACACCTGGGGGGTGCGCTATCACCACCAAACCGTCTGGTCCTACCGTTTCGTGAGCCCGTTCTGCCTCGTGTTCCACATCGGGATCACACCGCAGCGTACCGTCGAAGACTCGAGCTACGGACCTGACCCCGCCTGCGAGAGACGTCACTTCATCGGGCTCTGATCCACCTCGCGCAGCCGTCGAACCCGGCCATCATTGCGCGACGTCATTCAAGCCACTCGGGATCCCATGCCGTGCGTCGGCTCAATGCAGGCGAGCACATGACCCACAATGGCGCGTGCCAGTTCCTTCTCGGCCACGAACACCTTGCCGAGCTTCTCGTGCGCCAGAAGCTGCGCTTCCTCCTCGTTGTGGCTGCGCACGACGACCTCGATGTCGGGGTTCAGCGTTCGTGCCGTCTCGATCATCTGCCGGACTTCCACAGTCTTCGGCGTGACGATCACGAGCATGCGTGCGTCGGTGATATGCGCCTGGATCAGTGTCTCGGGGTCGGCCGCATTGCCGTAGACAGCGGCGCCACCTTCGGCACGCAATCGCTCGACGATCTCGCGGTTCTCGTCGACCGTGATGAACGGCATGCCCTGTGCCAACAGTTCCTGTGCCACGTGCCGTCCGACCCGGCCCAGGCCCACGATCACCACCTGGTTCTCGAGGTACTTGCGGTCCGTCGATGGTGGCAACTCGGCCAGCGGATCGTCGCGCCGTTCCAGTTGGCGGGCCAGCCTGGAACGTTCGCGCAACCATCGCTGCATCGGGTGGATCGACGCATACAGCAGCGGATTCAAGGCGATCGAGATCAGTGATCCCGCAAGAACCAGGCTCTGCCCTTCGGGCGGCAGCAGCCCGAGCGTCACACCGAGTCCGGCGAGGATGAACGAGAACTCGCCGATCTGAGCCAGGCTTGCCGACACCGTCAATGCAGTATTGAGCGGATAACGCATGATGAGCACGAGCAGGGCGGCCGCGATCGACTTGCCGAGCAGGATGATGCCGACGACGATCAGCACGCGCAGCGGCTCCTGGATCAGCACGCGCGGGTCGAACAGCATTCCGACCGACCGAAGAACAGCACGGCGAAGGCGTCACGCAGGGGCAGGGTTTCTTCCGCCGCACGATGGCTGAATTGCGATTCACGCAGCACCATGCCGGAAAAGAACGCGCCGAGCGCGAACGACACGCCGAATAGCTGCGCTGAGCCGAAGGCGATGCTGACGGCCGCTGCGATCACGCACAGCGTGAACAACTCGCGCGAGCCGGTCCGGGCCACATGCCAAAGCACCCAGGGAAAGAGGCGGCGCCCCACCACGAGCATCAACGCGACGAAGCCCGCGACTTGCAGCAGCGTGGTGCCAGCCGGGCGAACGAGGGCGGTCGATCATCATCGTCTTCACCGCCCGTGGCGGGGAGGGGAGCGGTTGCTCCAACTCACCCCCGCGCTCTGAACGATTGTCGCGCCCGCCTTCTCCCGGCTTAAGCCCTCTGAGTCAGGGCGCCGAGGCGGCGGACGCGGCGGGTTGTGGCGCCATCATCGAGGCGCTGTCGGCCGGCAGGGGGGCCATCGAGGCCGGTGGCACCGGGTTCGGCGCGGAGGCCACGTCAGCCGGGGCGACGCTCGGAGCCGTGGCCGGTCCGCGCTCGGCGGTCGAAGCGACCATCGGCAGCAGCGGCACGATCAGCAGCGCGACGATGTTGATGATCTTGATGAGCGGGTTCACCGCGGGGCCGGCCGTGTCCTTGTAGGGGTCGCCCACGGTGTCGCCCGTCACGGCGGCCTTGTGCGCATCGCTGCCCTTGCCGCCATGATGGCCGTCCTCGATGTACTTCTTGGCGTTGTCCCATGCGCCGCCGCCCGTACACATGGAGATCGCGACGAAGAGTCCGGTGACGATGGTGCCCATCAGCAGGCCGCCGAGGGCAGCGGGGCCGAGCAGCAGGCCGACGAGAATCGGCACGATCACCGGCAGCAGCGACGGGATCATCATCTCCTTGATCGCCGCCACGGTCAGCATGTCGACCGCCTTGCCGTACTCCGGCTTGCCCGTGCCTTCCATGATCCCGGGGATTTCGCGGAACTGCCGGCGCACCTCCTCGACCACGCTGCCCGCCGCGCGGCCCACCGCCTCCATGGCCATGGCGCCGAACAGGTAGGGGATCAGTCCACCGATGAACAGGCCGATGATGACCATGTGATCCGACAGGTCGAAGCGCAGGTGCATGCCGCGGCTTTCGAGCGCGTGGGTGTAATCGGCGAACAGCACCAGCGCGGCCAGGCCCGCCGAGCCGATCGCATAGCCCTTGGTCACCGCCTTGGTGGTGTTGCCGACGGCGTCGAGCGGGTCGGTGATGTCGCGCACGCTCTCGGGCAG
>DASTGE010000406.1:0-2291 GCA_035719405.1 Burkholderiaceae bacterium | reverse complement strand
CCTAGGTTGAACAAGAGGTCCCGATAACAACAGCCCTCGCGGGCAGATCAGGCCAACCCCCTCAGCGGAAGTTGCCGCGTATTGCACCAGAGGGGTCAGGGCTTGCAAAGGTTTGCGCCTGACTTTCGGCGGGGTTGTTGTCCTCGCACAACGAGGGTTCCACCCAGGTTCCTTCGCCTTCGGGATGTCACAAACGCGTCAATCGCCGTGGTCCGCTGCCGCAAAACGAAGGCGCTATGCTGGTTCACATGGACGCATTCCTCATCGCCATCGACAACGCGCTGCGCACCTTGGGCGGGTCCCATCATGCGTCTCGTCCCTGCCCGCACCCCGACCAAACGCAGGGGCCCCTGTCGGCGACCGATCAGCGCATGGCCGGCGCGTTGATGCGGGTGAATCACGTCGGAGAGGTGTGCGCGCAGGCGCTTTACCAGGCCCAGGCGCTCGCCGGCCGGGATCCGGCGCTGAAGCGCCAGTTCGAGGCCGCAGCCCGGGACGAAGGGGATCACCTCGCGTGGACGGAGCAGCGGCTGCGCGAACTCGGCGACCGACCAAGCCTGTTGAATCCGCTCTGGTACGCCGGCGCCTTCGCGATCGGGCTTGCCGCGGGCCGGGCCGGAGATGCGCTCAGCCTCGGGTTCGTCGTCGAGACCGAGCGACAGGTCGAGAGCCACCTTGAGTCGCACCTCGCGCGCTTGCCCGCCGCCGACCAGGCGTCCCGCGCCATCGTGCGCGAAATGAAGTCGGACGAAGCCCGTCACGCCGACGCCGCCCTGGCCGCAGGAGCATCCCCGGTGCCCGCGCCGGTCCGCTGGGCGATGCGCGCCGCTGCGCGCGTCATGACGAGCACGGCCCACTACCTGTGAGGGGCACGCGCCGCGCGCGCCTCAGACGTTCTTCAGTTCGAAGCTGGTCGTGACGACGGCAGTCTTCGCCAACATGATCGTCGCGGAACAGTACTTTTCGTGGGACAAGGCGATGGCACGCTCGACCACGCCTTCGTTCAATCCCCGTCCTTCGACCACGAAGTGCAGGTGCAAGGCCGTGAAGACCTTCGGATCCGCAGCGGCGCGCTCGGCCTTCAGTTGCACCTGACACCCCCGCACGTCGTGGCGGCCTCGACGCAGGATGTGGACGACATCGTAGGCCGTGCAGCCGCCCGCCCCGGCCAGCACCGTTTCCATGGGGCGCGGCGCGAGGTTGCGTCCACCGCCATCCGGCGAGCCGTCCATCGTCAGCAAGTGCCCGCTGCCCGTCTCGGCCGAGAAGGCCATCCCGCTTTCGGGCAGCCAGTTGATCGTGCATTCCATCGTCGTGTCCCGTGCTGCGCGCACTCCATTCGTGCGCCACGTCGCATTGTGCGTTGCATCACATGCACACCATCTTCTGCCGGGAAGCGGCGCCGCATGCATATTGCAGCGCAGCATCAAACCCCCTACACTTGCGCCATACGGTGGTCGTTTGGTTTCGTTTAGGCGCGTTTACGACTGCCGTGCCGATTGTCTCCTCCACCTCCTCCATTGGTGGATTCAGCCCAAGGCAGCAATGCCTTGGGCTTTTTTCTTGTGCGACCGTGCGGCCGGCCACGCGGCCCCGAACGGTATGATGCGGCGCCGCAAAAGAAGACCCGGGCCGTGCCGGCCCGCTCGAGGAGATCCCGATGGCCGGCTCGCGCCGAAGCCCGTCCCGCCGCCCGACGCTGACCGCCAAGCCGCTCGACCTGTCGGCCTACCTGCAGAAGATCCTCACCGCCAAGGTCTACGACGTCGCGAACGAGACGCCGCTGGATCCGGCACGCACCCTCTCCCGGCGCCTGGGCAACCATGTGCTGCTGAAGCGCGAGGACACCCAACCGGTCTTCAGCTTCAAGCTGCGCGGGGCCTACAACAAGATGGCCCATCTCGACGCGGAGCAGCTGCGCCGCGGCGTCATCTGCGCCTCGGCCGGGAACCACGCCCAGGGCGTCGCGCTCGGTGCCCGCAGGCTTGGCTGTCGCGCCCTGATCGTGATGCCGGTGACGGCTCCGAAAGTGAAGGTCGACGCGGTACGGGCTCTCGGGGGCGAGGTCGTGCTGCACGGGGAAAGCTACTCCGACGCGTACCAGCACGCGCTCCAACTCGAGAAGGAGCAGGGCCTGGCCTTCGTGCATCCGTTCGACGATCCCGACGTGATCGCTGGCCAGGGCACGATCGCGATGGAGATCCTGCGCCAGCACCAGGGTCCGATCGATGCGGTGTTCGTCGCCGTCGGCGGCGGCGGGCTGATTTCGGGTGTTGCCGCCTACATCAAGG
>DASTGE010000405.1:0-14077 GCA_035719405.1 Burkholderiaceae bacterium | reverse complement strand
TCAAGGTCACCCTCGGCGGCTGCGGCGGCTGATCACCCTCATTCCGCCCCTTTCAACATCCCCAGAACGAGACGACGACATGCCAGATCCAATGCGCATCCGGGCCCAGGCAACAGGCGACAAGACCACGGTTCGCGTGCTGATGAGCCACGAGATGGAAACCGGCTTCCGCAAGGACTCCGCCGGCAAGACCATTCCCGCCTGGTTCATCCAGGAGGTGACCGCGCAACTCAATGGCAAGCCGGTCCTCACCGCAGAGTGGGGTCCCTCCGTGTCCAAGAACCCTTTCCTGCAGTTCGTGGTGAAGGGCGCCAAGGCCGGCGACAAGATCGCCATCATCTGGCGCGACAACCGCGGCGAGACCCGCACCGACGAAGCCACGGTCTCCTGACCGTCACGTCCTTACGCTGACGCTGGAGGGCTTATGCGCTCAACATTCATTGCGTTCGCCGCCGTCGCGGCCAGCGCCACCGCGAGCTTGCCTTTGCTGGCCGAGACACCGGCCGCTCCGAAGTCCGCATCCGACGCGATTACCGAATATCGCAAGATGCTCGAGGACGGCAACCCGGCGGAACTTTTCGAGGCCAAGGGCGAGGAGCTCTGGAAGACACCCCGCGGTCCGAAGAACGCGAGCCTGCAAGCGTGTGACCTGGGCCTCGGGCCGGGCGTCGTGAAGGGTGCGTGGGTGCAGCTGCCGCGCTGGTTCCCTGACACGCGCAAGGTGCAGGACCTCGAATCGCGCCTTCTGACCTGCATGCAGACGCTGCAGGGCTTCGATGCCGCCGCCATTGCGAACACTCCCTTCGACAAGGGCGAGCAACCGGCGGTGACGGCGCTGGCCGCGTGGATCTCGTCCATGTCGCGGGGCATGAAGATGGCCGTGCCGCAGAAGCACGCCGAGGAAAAGCGCTTCTATGAACTCGGCAAGCGCGCCTTCTTCTACCGCGGCGGTCCCATGGACTTCTCCTGCGCGAGCTGCCATGGCGAGGACGCCAAGCGCATCCGCCTGCAGGACCTGCCCAACCTGACGAAGAACCCTGGCGATGGCGTCGGGTTCGCGGCATGGCCAGCCTACCGCGTCTCCAGCGGGGAGCTGTGGACCATGCAGCGGCGGCTCAACGACTGCTTCCGCCAACAGCGCTTTCCCTACCCCGGCTTCGCATCGGACGTGACGGTAGCCCTTGCTGTCTACATGGGCGTCAACGCCAAGGGCGCCGAGTCCATCGCACCCGCCATCAAGCGCTGAGGAGCACCGCCATGAAGATCCAACGCCTCGCCCTCCTTATCGCCCTGCATGCCGCGGGTGTTGCGCAGGCGCAGACGCCGGCCGCGCAACTCGACGAGCAGACCCACGCGATGATGCGCGCATCGTTCCGTGAGCAGGGCATCGCCAAGGTCGACCGCCTGAACCAGGACGATGCGCAGAAGGCCTGTTCGGCGGCCACGCCACCGCTGGCCGCCGTCGCGAAGAAGATCGAGGCTCAGCAACTCGCTGCCGTGAAGTGGCCGGCCGACGGCCGGTACCTGGGCGACTGGCGCGAAGGCGAGAAGCTCGCGCAGAACGGCCGCGGCATGACCTGGAGCGACGCCAGCGCCGCGGCAGGCACGAATGGCGCGCTCTGCTACAACTGCCACCAGATCGACAAGAAGGAGATCGCCTTCGGCACGATCGGCCCCAGCCTCTGGAACTACGGCAAGCTGCGCGGCGTGAACGACGCCGGCGATCCAGCCTCTGAGGCCGTCGTCAAGTACACCTGGGGCAAGCTCTGGAACAGCAAGGCTTATTCGGCCTGCTCCCAAATGCCCCGCTTCGGTCACGCTGAATTGCTGACCGAGCAGCAGATCCGCGACCTGATGGCGCTGCTGCTCGATCCCAAATCACCGGTCAATCAGTAACTCAATCAGTAACCCCAGACGAGCCGGCATTCGCCGGCCATCAAATTGCGATGTCGCTGTCCAAGCGCGATTTTTTGCAGGTGCTGTCCTGCGCCGCTGTGGCCGGCATGCCGCTCGCCCGCCACGCGCAAGCGGCTGCGCCCGAGGCCGAAGAGCGTCTCTACGACTTTCCTCCCTTCGGCAATGTGTCGCTGCTCCACATGACCGACTGCCATGCGCAGCTCAACCCGGTCTACTTCCGGGAGCCCAGCATGAACCTGGGCGTGGGCGACATGCAGGGCCGATTGCCGCACCTCGTGGGCGAGTCGCTGCTCAAGGCCGCGGGCCTGCGTCCAGGCACGGCCAGCGCGCACGCGTTCACCTCGCTGAACTTCGAGACCGCCGCGCGTCGCTACGGACGTCTGGGCGGCTTTGCCCACTTGAGCACGCTGGTAAAGCGGCTCAGGGCCAGCCGCCCCGGCGCGCTGCTCCTCGACGGCGGTGACACCTGGCAGGGCTCCGCCACGTCACTGTGGACGAACGCGCAGGACATGGTGGACGCCTGCAAGCTGCTGGGCGTGGACGTGATGACCGGCCACTGGGAGTTCACCTATGGCATGGAGCGGGTGAAGGAAGTCGTCGAGAAGGACTTCAAGGGCCGCGTCGACTTCGTGGCCCAGAACGTCAAGACCGCCGACTTCGGCGATCCCGTCTTCAAGCCGTACACGCTGCGCCGGATCAACGGCGTGGCGGTGGCCATCATCGGCCAGGCGTTTCCGTATACGCCCATCGCCAATCCCCGCTACATGGTGGCGGACTGGGAGTTCGGCATCCAGGATGCCAACATGCAAAAGGTCATTGACGAGGCCCGGGCGGGCGGCGCCCAACTCGTCTGCGTGCTGTCGCACAACGGCATGGACGTGGACTTGAAGATGGCCTCGCGCGTACGCGGCATCGATGCCATCTTCGGCGGCCACACGCATGACGGCGTGCCCATCGCCGTGCCGGTGAAGAACGCCGGTGGCACGACGCTGGTGACCAACGCCGGCAGCAACGGCAAGTTCCTCGGCGTCATGGACTTCGACGTCAAGGACGGCCGGCTCGTCGACTTCCGCTACCGGCTGCTGCCCGTGTTCGCCAACCAGTTGCGGCCTGACCCCGAGATGCAGGCCCTCATCGAGCGCATCCGCGCACCGCATGCCGCGAAGCTTGGCGAGAGACTCGCGGTCACCGAGGGCCTGCTTTACCGCCGCGGCAACTTCAACGGCAGCTGGGACCAGCTCATCTGCGACGCGCTGATGGAGGTGCAGGGCGCCGAGATCGCGTTCTCGCCCGGCTTCCGCTGGGGCACCAGCCTCCTGCCGGGCGACACGATCACGCGTGAGCTGCTGATGGACCAACTCGCCATCACCTACCCCTACGCCACGCTCACCGAGATGAGCGGCGCGACCATCAAGACCGTCCTGGAGGACGTGGCCGACAACCTCTTCAACCCCGACCCCTACTACCAGCAGGGCGGCGACATGGTGCGCATAGGCGGCCTCAGCTACGCCATGCACCCGCTAGAGGGCATGGGACGGCGCATCAGCGACATGCGGCTGAACGGCAAGCCGATTGACGCGGACAAGCGCTACAAGGTGGCCGGCTGGGCGCCCGTGGCCGAGGAGGCCAGGAACGCGCCGGGCGTGAAGCCGGTCTGGGATCATGTCGAAACCTGGCTGCGGTCACAGGGCGGCCGTGTAAAGCCGCGCACGATCAACGCGCCGAAGCTCGTGGCCATGCAGGGCAACCCCGGCCTGTTGTCTGGCTGAACGGCAAAGGAGTGCGCCTCATGCTCCGCCTGCTGCCTGCTGTTCAGTGACTCGATGTTCAGCGACTCGACCGTCGCTGTGAGATTGCCACTCTTGCAAGGAGAAGCTCATGCACAAGCCTTTGCTGTCCGCCCTGTCCGCCCTGTCCGCCCTGTCCGCCCTGTTCGCCCTGTTCGCGCTGTTCGCGCTGATCCTCGCAGCGCCGCCCGCGTGGGCTGGCGACCTGGTCGTCTATCACTTCGACAATGCAGCGACGCAAGGCCTGAAGGGATTGCGCAACATTCGCAACCACCTCGACACCGACCCCTCGGCCCAGATCACCGTGGTCGCTCACGCCGAAGGTGTGGACATGCTGATGGAAGGCGCCAAGGCGGCCAATGGCACGGACTTCGCGCCGCTGGTGTCCGCGTTGAAGGCCCGCGGCGTGCGCTTCGAGGTCTGCGAGATCACGCTGAAGACCCGCGGCCTGAAGAAGGAGCAGTTCGTACTCGATACCGACTACGTACCCTCCGGAGTCGTACGAATCGTGAAGCTGGAAAAGGAAGGGTACGGTTATATCAAGCCATGAGCCAGCCGCGATCAGGGCGTCTTGAGATGCGTCGGGTGCGATGAGACGCCTCCTCGCCGTCGCCCTCGTGCTCGTGCTCACGGCCTGGGTGTTATTCGCGACGGTGCCCGCGGCTGCAGCGCCGCTGACGCTTCAGCCAATTGCGCCCAACGTCTGGTACGTGCAAGGTGAAGCGGCATTGGGTTCGCCCGAGAACCGCAACTTCATCTCCAATGCCGGCGTCGTCGTGACGCCGGCTGGTGTCGTCCTCATCGACGCGCTGGGTTCGCCGGCCCTCGCGGAGTCTTTGTTGGAGGCGATCAGGGCTGTCACGACGCAACCGGTGCGCTACGTCATCCTGACCCACTACCACGCCGATCACGTCTACGGCCTGCAGGTCTTCAAGGACCGCGGCGCGACCATCATCGCGCATGAGGCCGGCCGCGACTACCTGCAGTCCGACACCGCGCGATTGCGCCTGCAAGCCAGCCGCGAGACGCTCGCCCCTTGGATCGACGCGAACACGCGTCTCGTGCCGGCTGACCGCTGGCTGCGCGACGACACCGTCCTGGAGGTCGGTGGCGAGCGGCTGCTGATCCGCCATGCCGGGCCGGCTCACACGCCGGAGGATCTGACGGTCTTCGTCGAGCGGGCAGGCGTGCTGTTCGCGGGCGACCTCGTCTTCCGCGATCGCATTCCCTACGTGGGGCAGGCCGACAGCCGCGGCTGGATCGCGACGCTGGCGCGGCTCGTCGATGTCGCCCCAGCCGTCATCGTCCCCGGCCACGGCCCGGCGTCGACCGAGGCGCTCGCCGACCTGAAACTCACACGCGGCTACCTGCAGTATCTGCGCGACACGATGGGCCGGGCCGCTGCGGCGCTCGAGCCCTTCGACGAGGCCTATGCGCGCACCGACTGGTCTGCCTTCGAAACCCTGCCCCTGTTCCGCGCCGCCAACCGCATGAATGCCTACAACACCTATCTGCTGATGGAGCGCAGCGGGCCATGAAGAGGTGGCGCGTCGACCCCACAACCTTCCCTTGAGGGCACGACCGGGTGGCAGGGACCTGCGCAACTTCGGTCTCCAACTGACACCGCGCCGGCTCGTGCCCAAGTTTGCCGGGCCGACCGGCCGGGCAGAGCGCCTTGGCTGTCGTCTGGTGACAGCAGGTTGTTCGGCCGGCACACTCCACAGTCCTTACATTCCCTGAGGTGCGACATCGGCATGTGCTGATACAGTGACTTTCTGTAGTACCAGCCCCGTGCCCGATGACCGTCGCCACCGAGCAAGATCGAGTCTTCGATCACGCCGCCGAGCTGTTCGGCGTCCTGGCCGCACCGATCCGTCTGAAGATCATCAGCGCCGTATGCAACGGCGAGCGCAATGTTTCCGAACTGCTGGAGCAGATTCGAACGACCCAGCCCAACATGTCGCAGCACCTCGCCACGCTGTACCGTGCCGGCATCCTCGAGCGCCGGCGCGCGGGCACGCAGATCTATTACCGTCTGCAGAGCCAGAAGATTGGCACGTTATGCCGTGCAGTGTGCACTCATCTCGCCGTGGAGCTCGACGGCGACGAACCTGTGCCGGCTGACGAGCGTCTGCTCGTTGGCGGCTCGCGCTGAGTGCGACGCACGAGTCAGCTCGTCCGACCCCGCTGCTGCGCGGGGGGTGGCGAGGCGCTGCGTACACTGCGGAAGCCGTTTGTCAACTCAGTTTGACGGCGTGCAGCATGCGCGCCTTCTTCCAATCACGCCACAGCTTGTGACGCCGACGAAGGTCGTCGACGATGACGGGGCGCATGACCCGAGCGGCATGGGCTAGAAAGTGACCGCCATCGACAAACGTCCCTGCGCAGCCGGACCGGCAGCGCAAATAGACCTAAGCCGACGGGCAGCCGGCCAAGCTCCTAGCCTAGGGCTTGTCGGCCACCGCGCAGCTTCAGCGCTCAAAAGTCTCGTGCCAGGATCCGCTCAATGTTGCGCTCCGCCAATGCGGCAATCGTGAAGGACGGATTCGCGCAGGCGGTATGGCCAGGGATCAGAGCGCCATCGACGACATAAAGACCTTTGTAGTTCTTCACGGCACCGATGTTATCGGTTGCCAGGTCAAGCACCACGCCGCCGACCGGATGCGAACAGGTTTCCGCGTTGACCGGATGAGTCTGCGCGTCCCCGTGAGCTCCAGGACGACCACGATGGCGACCATGCGCAATCCCGCGATTCACCGGCCTGAACTTCAGTTTGCCAGGTCCTCGATATGCGTTCGCGAGTCGCTCGTAGGTGATCGTCGCGGCACGGATGATCTTGTCGACTTCCGGGTCTTGAGCCGGCCAATGCAGCCTCACGCTGTCGGTCGATGCATCGTACTGGAACGATCCCTTCGCCGGCCCCGTCGACATGCCGATGGAGGTCACCTGCCCGGCGTTGCCTCGGCTGAAGTAATCTGCAAAGCAGACCAGAGTGATCGGACTCACGGGATTGTCGAGGTGCTCGATTGCGACGGGCGCCGTTCCGCACTGGATGGGATCGACGTAAGACTGAAGCCCGGTGATTTCGCTGAAGAAGTCGCCGTTCGTGCCCCAATGCTGGCCGACATGCTCGTTCAGCTGCGGCAGCCATCCACGCGCCTTTGCCTTCACCAGCAGCCGCGACGTTCCGATGGATCCTGCCCCCAAGAACACCCGTTTCGCGACGAAGCGACGTTCCGCCAGCACCTTGCCGTGCTCGTCAATTTCATTCGCGAGCACGACATAGCGGCTGTCGGGCCCTGCATTGATCGACGTGACCTCATGCTTTGCGACGATCTTCAGCAAGCCGGAATCTTCGGCAAAACGCAGGTAGTTCTTGTCCAGCGAGAGTTTTGCCCCGCTGTTGTTTCCATACCAGAACTCGCCCGCGGTCACGGAAGGTCGGCGCTTGCCCTGAAGCTCCTGCGCGACGACGTTCCAGTCCAGCGTCTCAGGAACGAGCTTTGCGTCAAGTCCCGCATGGTGCCCAAGTTTGAGCCATTCGGCGGCCGCGGCATAGGCGGGGTTATCGAGGAGATGCTTTGGAATGGTCGACGCGCCAAGCACCGATTGGGCCCGCGGGTAGTACACATTCGCCATTTCGAAATAATCGACCCGGTCGCCGAAGACCTTTTGGAAAATCTCACGGTGCGGCAAAAGAGTGACGCCATTGTAGACAAGCGATCCGCCTCCCACACCGGCCCCCGCCAATACCGACACGCCGTCGCCATTGATGCGCTCCAGCACGCCGATGTAGCGGTCGACCTGGACTGGATCTCCGACCGGCGTTGTGTCCGAAAGCCATGCGCACCGCCCATCGGGCTTGTCCATTGTCGAGAACGTATCCTGACTGTCGGTCACGGGCCATCGCTTGCCCCGTTCGAGCATGACCACGCGATGGCCCTTCTGCGCGAGACGAAGCGCGGTGACCGCGCTGCCGAAACCGGATCCGATGACGATGATGTCGACAGGCTGCGACTTCAGGACTTCATTGTCCACGAAGGTCGCCGCGGTGGGCGCATCCTGCGGGGTTTCGTCGAGCTTTTGATTCTGTTGATTCGGTGTGGTTTGGTTGGACGTCATGCTTTTTTCTCGGTGAGTGCGATTTCGCGACGATCAGGCCACTGCTTCTGATTCCACCGCATCCGACGGCTGCTCGCCGGTGGTGCCGAAATATTTCCGGTAGAACGAGACCGTCTTCTGCACGCCTTCCTCCAGTGAAACCAGTGGCGTAAAGGCAATCGCATTGCGGAGCCGGTCGCTCTTGAGGTGCTGCCGCGTGATCGTCAGCACCTGAGCGGACTTTTCGGCCTCCATCATCCGAATTCCGTTGCGCTCGATTTGGGAGGCGCGAGTCGGGTCGAACCGGTTTGCTTCGGAGACGGCCGACTGGAACACCTGGCGAATCATCTCGGGCGTCGTGAGGTGGGCGCAGGCCACCGAATTGAACGCCTGGCCGCGCCAATGCGATTCGGCGGTCAGGAGCAGGATGGTGTAGACCAGGTCGTCGATGTAGAGGTAATCGCGGCTGTGCCCCTGCGATCCGGCGTACAGCGTCGGTGGCTCCGGGCGGTCACCGGCAAACATCGAGTAGAGTGATTTCGGCAGGAGCCTGCTGCCAATATTGAGGTCATACGGACCGAAGATATTGCACATGCGAAGCACGACTGCGGGAATGCCGAAGACCGTGCTGTACGAGCGGGTGATGGCGTCTGCCGCCATTTTGGCGGTATCGTAAAGTCCGGCCGCTCCGAGAGGGTCGTTCTCGTCGTATGCATCGCCGATCAGTTCGCCGTACACCTTGTCGGTGGAGGCGTGGAAGAGCATCTCGGGAACGTTGTCGTTCCGGCGCATCGCCTCCAGAAGCGCGACAACGCCGAACGAATTGGCGTCGAACGTGGCGAGCGGGTCGTCGACGGCCTTCTCGACCGTCGACGCATAGGCGGCCATGTTGAGTACGAAATCGTAGCGCTGTTGAGCGAAAAGCTGATTGACCAACTCGAAGTCCGCAATGCTGCCTTCGATGATTTTCATCGATTGGCGCAATGGAACCGGGCCTTCATTGAGAAGCGACGGACGCGCCGCGGAGGCGTCGATGTCGATGACATCGACCCTCGCGCCATACTTGCTGAGCTTGGCGGCGACATGGCCGCCGATGAAGCCGAATCCGCCCGTCACGAGCACCCGCTTTTCGGCGAAGCGGTCGGTCAGATGCGCGTCGTAGTATTTCCTGATGGCTGGCATTGGTAGCGATCTCCCTGCTTGATGCGAAGATTCAGGCTGCATTGCTGGCGAAGGTTTCGTTCGCCTCCTTCCAGGCTTTGTGACACCGTGTGAGTTCAAGGCCGATGGGCGAGTAGCGCGACAAAGGCAATGCAGCGTCGCTTGCCTCGAACTGTTCCCAAGGGAGGTCGAACGCTTCGAAGATTGCCTCGTGCATCTGCTGAAGCATGTCTTCGGCAATGCCGTGGGAATGCACCCGGCCGTCGGGTTCGAGGGTGTTGTAGCGCCCGGCGTGGACAATGCTGTTGCCCGATCTGGAGAACTTGATCCACAGGTCAGCCCACAGCAGGGGGTGCGGGCCGGCTCCGTACACTTTCAAGGTCCGCTCCTGATAGTCCCAGTCGGTATGGATGTGCTGCTGTGAGGGCTTGCGCTCATAGTCCATGCGTGCAATGGCGAACACGCCCTGCCGCACATGGGGCACCGCGTACTTCACGGTGACGGCCCATGGCTCGCTGTCGATGCATTCCCGCTGGCCACCCTCCAGCAGTCCGGCGCAGTCGAGGATCTGAAGGGCGTGGGGGAGTTCGCACAGCGGGGCGGGTGCGATGCCATGCCCATTTTCCTTGCTGAATTCGATCACGACCCTGTCGAGATCCGGATGCGGTGCGCCGGGTCCCGACGTCAGCCGCCGCAGGTCGCGGGCCACGATGCGCGGCAGGCTGGAGTAGAACCATTGCGACGCCACGGCGGCCTTGACGCGGTGGCGGCGAACCAGTTCGATCAATTCGACGAGGGCTTCCTCGGTGTCGACGACGGGCTTGGGCAGGATGAGGTTCTTGACGCCGGCAAGGATGTATTGCCTCGCTGCCTCCAGGACCTTGTCGGCTGCCAGGGCCAACTCCACGACGACCTGCGATCGCTTGGAGGGCTCCAGCTTCGAAAAATATTGCTGACTCCAGGCTTCGGCCGTTTGAAGCAATTGGGTGTGGGGCCGCAGTTTGCCGAGTACCGTCTGATCGAAGGCATCGCGAGATACCTGGGGATCGACGACCGCGTGGATTTCCCAGGGGTGTCCGCAGCGCGCGTACTTGGGGCCGATATAGTTGCCATATCGGCCGTAGCCGACCAGGGTCACCGGGTATCGGCCGTGCCCGGTTCGACGCTCAATCGCCTGCATGACAGGGATTTCAAATTCGTAGGTCATTATTGCTTCGTGTCGGAGACAGTCCATTGCCCGGCGAGGCATTTGCGCTCGCGCGGAACACCATTGAGCATCGCGGGCTCTTGTTGAAAGCCCGATTGAACTCTCGGATGAAGGGCCTCGAAGGCCCAGCGTGAACGGCTATTCGAGCTTGGTGTGTATCAGGCCGTATACGCTATAGCGGACCAGATAGGGCGCCGAATAGGTCGGGAACGCCTCGCTCATCTTCTTCGTGATGCCTTCCGCGTGACCAGAGGCCGTGGCTGGATCGACCAGCGCCCGCTTGTCAGCGACACTCTGGATATAGGAGTCCACGATGGAATTGGCCTGTTCGAGGTACTTGCGCTGGTCGTCGACGGCCTGCTTGACGGTGACGAAGTCGCCGCGTCCGCCGTACGCTTTCGCCTGCGGCTTCGAGGCCGACAGGGGCGGCAATTCCAGCAGCGCCGCTCTCCATTGTTCGAGGTTCGTGTGCGGCTTGCCGTTGACGATCGCGCCTTCGAGCCACGCGTGTGCGTTATGGCTGATCAAATCGCCCACGAGGAGGTCGCCCGTGGAGTCGATGCGGACGACGACCTGATCGCTCGTGACTCCCGGGTTCTTGAGTTCCACGAGGGTCAGCGTTTCCCCGGACTTCAACTTGATGACCTCTTTGCCCGTGAACGTTTGCTGGATGTTCTCGAACTGCGGGTAACTGCTTTCCGTGAACATCTTCGCTGCATTCACGAAGAAGTTCTTCTTGTACTTGTGGACCTCCGGCATGGCTCGCGCCGTGGCGGCGCTGCCGACGGATTTCGCGCCGATCGAGTGCAGATAGGACAGGCCGTTGAACTTGTCGGGATTCGGGTGGGTGACAATGACGCGAGTGATCGGAGACTTGGTTTCCTTTCGGATCTGCTCGACCATGGCCTTCGTCAATTCGGGCACGAATTGAGTGTCGACAACGGTGACTTCCTGTCCATCGTCGTAGTAGAAGGTGTGGGTGTCGAATCCGTTATCCCCGGACGTGAAGACCCCCAGGCGACCCGCCTGGCAAGATCCGGCGACGCACAGCGCCGCGACTGCGGCAATCAGCGATTTCTGTTGAATCAAGACAACTCCTACTTGTGCTTGAGGCCCGCCGGTGAGCGATGAGAATTGGCGGTGAATTGAGTGTAGGAGGGCATTCCCTATGCTTGCGTCCCTACATCTGGGGATATTCAAGATTGCAGCCGCCTTGAATGCAGCAAGTACGATGAATCATCTGGCGTTCATCCCCACGCCCGTTCGCGATACTGTCCAAGGTGATCAGTACTGTGGCCTGTGGTGCCACTCCACGACGCCACCGCGCGTTTCAATGACGCCACACAAGGTGCGGACCCCCGGATGAGAAGCCGCTGTTCAGTCCGACTGGTCGACGACGATCACACGCAGGCGAGTGAACGATTGGCTGGCAACGCCGGCCAGGGTCGCCGCGAGCGCCACCGCGCGGTGGCAGGTGGGCACCAGCACGTCCAGGCTGCCCACTCGCACAGGCTCCTCTGCTTGCATGCCAGGGAGGGAGTTCGGCACCTCCTGCAGCCCGCTCGCCTTGCGTCGGCTGGAATCCGCCGACGCTTACTTCACATCACCTTCCAGCGCCTCGCGTACGGCATTGGCCTGCCGGCGCGATACCGCGAGCCATTCGCCAATCGGCGCAACCTGCACCGCCCATCCGACTTCAGCTCCGGACTCCTCCTCGCTGCCCGCGACCACCCGCCGTTGCAAGGCGCGGACTGCACGACGGGCGACGAGCGCATTGCGGTGGATGCGGATGAAGCGATCGCCCAACCGCTGCTCGAGATCGCTCAACGCATCGTCGATCACATAGCTGCGGTTAGCGGTGCGCAGCGTCACGTACTTGAGCTCCGCCTTCAGATACAACACCTCGTTCAGCGGCAGCCGCAGCACCCGTCCCCGGTCGCTGATGACGAGGACGTCCTGGGCGTCGTCAGGCGAGTGCGCGGGACGCGAATGAAGACGCAGGGCCACGCGCTGAAGTGCGTCCTGCAGCCGTTCGCGGCGCACAGGCTTGGTGAGATAGTCGACCGCCTCCAGCTCGAAGGCCGCGAGCGCATGCTCGGCATGAGCGGTGACGAACACGACGGCAGGCGCGCGTGCGCGACCTCGCAGCTCGGCTGCCAGCTGCTTGCCGTTCAGCCCTGGCATGCGAATGTCGAGCAGCACGAGATCGCATTCATGAGCGTGCAGCCATTGCAGGGCCTGCGCGCCGTCGCCAGCCTCGGCCACCACTTCGACAGACGGCGTCGTGACCTCGCCCAACAGGCTGCGCATGCGGATGCGGGCCAAGGGCTCATCGTCGACAAGAAGCACGCGGATGGGAGTGTCGGCAGTCAAAGCGGCACCTCGATCTTCACCCGGAACAAACCCGACTCGCGTCGCGCGTCGAACCCGGCCTCCACGTCATGCAGCAGGCGCAGGCGCTCGCGCACGTTCTCGAGCGCCATGCCATGCCCCGGTGCGGATGGCTCAGGCGGAACGGTGTTGACGACGACGACGACGGCCTGTCCGCGCCGCACACGGGTGTGCAGTGCGATATGGCCCCCGCGCGATGCGGGCTCGATCCCGTGTCGCACGGCATTTTCGACAAGCGGCTGCAGCAGCAGCGGAGGCACGCGCGCAAGGCCCGCGTCGGGATCCAGGTGCCAGGACACCCGGAGTCGGTCACCGAAGCGCACCTGCTCGATCGCAAGATAGCGTCGCGCGAGATCGACTTCCTCGGCGAGCGTCACCGCCTCGCCCTGGTTCTCGAGCGCCACGCGAAAGAGCTGCGACAGGTCTTCCAACACCGATTCGGCGCGCGACGGATCGATGCGGACCAGCGCCACGGCCGTGTTGAGGGCGTTGAACAGGAAGTGCGGCCGAATGCGCGCCTGAAGCTCGGCCAGTCGCGCTGTGGCCTCTGCGGGCAGGCGCGAGCGGACCCGAAGCTCCAACCAGGTCCACACGGTGGCGCCCAGCAGCGCCCCGCCGAGGGCGAGCCCCAGCGCGTGTACGGGATAGGGGCTTGCCGCGCCGAAGGGCAGCAGCATCGCGCGCGCGAGCAACGCGCTGGCGCTTCCCAGCACCATCGCCATTGCCATGCGCGCGACGCCGGGAATGGCCGACAGCATGCGGCGCGCGATGCACATCAGCAGCAGCCACGAAAGCGTCGCAAACAGGCCGCCCATGATCACCGGCCCGATCAGCGTGAGCGCCTGCACCACACTGCCCGAGCCCAGCAGCGTCACCACGCCGAGCACGGCCTGCACATACAGCACGGCGCGTAGCGCCAGGCCGGAGTGGCAGACATCGAAGCGGCTGGCACGCGACCGTGGCGCGTCATTGCGCGGTTCGGCGTCGTGCACCGAGTCGGCGAAGCTGGAGAAAGGCACGCTGGCAGCCGTCACTCCGGCGAAGCCGGTCGGCGGCAGGGAGCCGCTGAGAGACGAGGGCAGCGGTGGCGGAGCGGGCATTTGCAAGAAGGGCGCTCGATAGAATCGAAGATCCTCTCCTGACCCATTTTCCGGCAAGACGTTTGCCGCCGCCCACCTGGGCCTTGCGTCATTTGCCGCAATCATCCTTGCCATGTCTTCCAATCAACTCGACAAGAAGTCCCAGGCCTGGTCGGCGCTGTTCTCCGAGCCCATGAGCGAACTGGTGCAGCGTTATACGGCGAGCGTGTCGTTCGACAAGCGTCTTTGGAGGGCCGACATCGGCGGCTCGCTGGCACACGCCGAGATGCTCGCCGCGCAAGGCATCATCGGCGCCGACGACCTCGACGCCATCCGACGCGGGATGGCGCAGATCACCGAAGAGATCGAGTCCGGCCGCTTCGAATGGAAGCTGGAGCTGGAAGACGTGCACCTGAACATCGAGGCGCGGCTGA
>DASTGE010000404.1:0-5710 GCA_035719405.1 Burkholderiaceae bacterium | reverse complement strand
AAAAGCGCAAGGAGATCGAATGGGCACGCGACCTGGCGGCGATGGTCCAGGTAAGCCTTGTGGCGTACATGTCCGCCGGGGCCTTCCTGGGCCTTGCCAACTTCGACTTCTTCTACCACCTGGTCGCCATTGTCGTGGTGTTGCATGACATGGTGAGCCGGCCGACGGCAACCAAGGTGGCGACGCAGGACCCCGAGGCGACGCGTCGGTCGACGGGTGCCGGGCCCACGCTCCCGCAGGTCTGAAGATGCATGCGCGAGTTGCAGCCGGATCAGGCGCGGCGGACAAGGCAACGCCTCGTCGAACGGCATCCGATGTCAAGTCCGGGCGACCGGGCAGGGGATTGTTCGTTGCCCTGTTATTGATCGCGCTACTGGAGGCGGCTCTTCACGGAGACGCGCTGTTGCACCGGTTGCGCTCGGTGTTCGCAGCGGGTCGTGCCCTGGACAAGCTGCTCTATGTCCAGTCTCACCGACCTCAGTTGCTCATCATCGGCAACAGCCGCGCGGATAACGGCTTCGATCCGGCTACGGTGCTTCGCCAACTTCCTCCGGTCTTTGCGAAAACCGCCTTCAATCTCGGCATTCCCGGTGCAGATACTCGCGTTCTCGCGGGCATGCTCGATCGGCTCGATTCTGCTGCTGCGCTCGGGCCGGGAGGCATTGAGCGCGCGGTGATCGTGCTGGATGAGGCGCTTGTTCAGTCCATCGACACACTCGGGCAAGAGGTCTTCTTCGGCAACCAGGGACGGATGCTCGCCGATGGGCAATGGCACGATGCACTCCGTGCAAGCTTCAGGCTCTACGGCTACAGCTCCAACTTGCGTCAGCTTCGTGAGCCGGGTACCTTTGCGCGTTTCGTCGAGGCAATGCGAACGGATGTGGATCCGGTCGGCGGCGGAGCGGCCTTGCGTTCGGGATATCGCCCGGGCTTCAGTGGGCTGCAGGATTCGGACGCGGTACGCCGCCAGGAGGCTGGCTCCTCCGCGCCGCCATCGCCCGTCAATGTCGGGCATCTCTGGCGGATGTTGGACTTGCTTGCCCGACGCGGCGTGCAGGTCGCCATCGTGTATGCACCGCTTGCGAATCGTGACGTCCTCTATATCGGCCCGCGAACGGCGGCAAGCGAGCCGTTCCATCGCATCGCGGCCGAACTCGCCGCGCGCGGACTTGCCCCGATGGTGCTGGACAACGGGGCGCCGCGTGACGTCTCGGAGTTCGTGAACGCGGGCCACCTGAATGATCGCGGCGCCCAGCGCTACAGCCGGCTGCTGTCAGGTGCACTGGCGCAACGCTGGAATGCCACCGCGCCATGATCTTCAGCAGCTTCTCCTTCCTGGTTTTTCTCGTTGCCACGCTCGCGGTCTATTCCCTCGCGAGAACGACGAGGGAGCGTGCTGCGGTCATGTTGGCCGCGAGCCTCGTCTTCTATGCGTCGTGGCGGCCGGCCTACCTGCTGTTGCTGGGCGCCTCGCTTGCTTTCAACTACGCCCTTTACTCTGCATTGCAGGCGAATCGGTCGCGTCGGCTGCTGGTACTGGCAGTGGTGCTGAACCTCGCGTTGCTGGGAGTGGCGAAGTACCTTGCGTTCCTCGTCGAGACCGCCTTCGCGCTCGCCGGCATCGCCGGGCTGACCGCTCCACGAGCAGCGCCCGATTGGATGCACTGGGCATTGCCTCTGGGCGTCAGCTTCTACACCTTCCACATGCTGAGTGCGATGTTTGATGCGTGCAGCGGCGTGTGGTCCAAGCCTGTCTCGTTCGCGCGTTGGTGCCTGTACGTGACGTTTTTCCCTCACCTCATTGCCGGGCCCATTCTTCGGCCTGGTCAGCTCATCGACCAGCTCGGCGAATTGCAGCCGCTTGAGGCGTCCGGCTTCAAGCTGGGTGGGGCGATCTTCGTCGGCGGGCTGATCAAGAAGGCAATCATCGCTGACAACCTCGCGCCCATCGCTGACGCGGCCTACGCCCATCCGTCGGCACTGGGGGCCGGTGCGGCGTGGATCGGCACCCTTGCATTCGCCTTCCAGATCTATTTCGATTTCTCGGGATACAGCGAGATGGCGATCGGCCTGGCGCGGCTGTTCGGCGTTCAGCTGCCCCGCAACTTCCTCTACCCCTATCTCGCTCGCAATCCGAGCGACTTCTGGCGGCGCTGGCATATCACGCTGTCGGCCTGGTTGCGCGATTACCTGTACATCGGGCTTGGCGGAAGCCGTGGCAGCACCGGGCGGACGTACGTGAACCTGATGCTGACGATGCTGCTCGGCGGCCTGTGGCACGGTGCCAGCTGGACTTTCGTGGTGTGGGGAGGGCTGCATGGCGCGTATCTCGTCGGCCATCGGCTGCTGGTGGCAGCGCTGACGCGTTGGGGGCTCGGCCAGACAGCCAAGGCGCAGAAGGCTCTGTCGAATGTGGGCGTGCCATTGACCTTCCTGCTCGTGCTCGTGACCTGGGTCTTTTTCCGCGCAGCCAGCTTTGGGGATGCATGGATGGTGCTCGCAGCCATGACCGGCCTGCAAGACCCTTCGAGCCCACTCGCGTTCCGCCGTTATGAGATGCTGATCGTCGCCACCGCGGCTGCCCTGGCCTGGGCAGAGCCGGTGATCCTTGCGGCGTTCGAGCGGCGGGGCATCGGATTCTGGTGGCGGGTGCCTTATCCGCTGCGTGGCGTTGCCTACGCTGTGTTGACGCTTTTGATCGTTGCCTTTGGCGGCGCGACTCAAAAGTTCATCTATTTCGATTTCTGAGCCTGTGTGCCTCTGACGTCGGGACGTCGTCCGCACTTCGCACCATCAACTTACGGTGACGGCCAGGCGCAACTACTTGCGACCCTTGCTCTGACGACTGGCTAACGCCAGCCCGCCGAGTGCGCCCAGAATCAAATTAATCGTTTCGGCGCTACCGCCCTGGAAATTCAGACTCTGCCAGTCCTGTCCGATCCGCGGGCGAAGGCCCACACTACACGACGCCTGTTCGGGGATAAGACGCGAAAGACAAGCGCCAAGAAGCAGCGAAGTAGGGCTGCCTGGATTCGCAAAAAGGGGTAGCACTTCGTCCGTGCCGGCATGATTTCGTTGCAACAGGCACGCCGAACCTGAATTACCGGAACAATGGGTGTCACTTTGCAGTTCGCCGGCTTCAGTAGCGCACCCTTGTTGGGGTGTCCACCTTGCGCATGTGGAGGAAATGATGGGATTGACTTCGAAGCTGAATTTTTTTTCCAAGGCTGGGCGCACGGAGACTGCGAGCACGACTGCCGAGTCTTCGCGGGGGCAAGAAGCGGGTGCCCGCAGCAGTACCGGTTGTTTACCTCCCATCGGTCTCCTGGCGCGCACGTCACGTCCGTCGTCAGCGGCTGCGCCGGCGTGCCGCCCGAGGCGACAGCCGCCGCCTTCAACAATGCCTCAATCGCTGTCGCCTTCGTCGCCGCCCAGCAACGCCGGGCGGACCAGCGAAAAGACGTTGGCGGAGCTGATGGCTGCCGAGCGCTCAAGCAGGTTGACGCGCGTCGCTGCCGCCCCCGCTGCAGCGAAAGACCTGATGCAACTGCTTCCCGCCGCAACCGACCGCCACGAGCTCTTGAACTTCTTGCAGCGGCGAAAGGCGAAGCAGCCGCTGGCGTTCTTGCAACGCCTGGGCGAGAGCCGCTCTCACCGATCGGCCAGGAACTCCTTGCGCGCCAATCTCTCATCGATCCCGGAGAGTCGCCTTCAGGACGTGGTCGACGAGTACTTTGAGCTGAAAGCGCGCAAGGTCGCCTTCGCCGACACTTCCGCCGTGAGGTTTATTTCGGGCAACGAGAAAATCGAAGGACGGCCGGGCCCGGATGAAACGGAGGAAACTCGTTTCGACCCCGGTCAGGGTGCTCCCAAACCGCAGTTCGAAGCGACTATGCGCAAGAAGAGGGTTGCTTACGTGGAAAGCCTCTTCGAACAATTTAGGGCAAGCGCACCCGACACAGACGTTTTCGATCGCCAGATAAGGGGAGGAGGGATCCCGGCAGAGGTTGCCGACAAGTTCGGCAATGATCTGTCCGAGGAGGATCGCGAAGCCATCATCGGCGCTCTTCAGAAGAAGAGCGGGCACGTGACCTTCCTTGAGGCCGTCGGCGTCCTTGTCGAGTCGGGGCCATCCCCGGCAACCGAAGACGATGCGATGCGCTTCTTCAAAGAGGTAGGGCAGAACCCCCAGGACCATCAGGATCCCAATACCCGGAAACTCGCCGCAATGCTGGCCAAGGTTCCAGAGAACCGGTATGTGGATCTGTACGACGAGTGGCAAGCCGAGCCGGCCCGTCAGAAAAAGCTCGAGCTATTGAACAAGCGGTTCAATCGGATAAGAAAGAGCGCATTCGACGTCGACCGTTTCGATCGACGCATAGCAGCAGGGAAAATCCCTGACGAGGTGCTCGGTCAATTCGGAAAGGGAACTGAGCTGTCCGATAGGGATACAGAGGTCATTTCGGTTTTACTCCAGAGGAAGCTCGCGGAGACAGCCTCCTATTATTGATAATGGTCTAGCCTTTCGCGTCCTTGCGCCTTACACCCGCCGCCGCTCCCGGAAGTTGTCGACCCGGCGACGCTGCAATGACGCTTCGGATCAACTCAACGCGGCGTTGAGGCGTGAAGCTTCTTTCGATGCGCTTGCGCGCGCCGGTGCCCATCTGCTCGCGAGCCTGGTCGTTCTCCAGGAGATACGCGATGGCATCCTCGATTGCCTTCACGTCGGTTCCGTCGACACGCAAGCCGTTCGTGCCATGCTCGATTGCCGACCCTGTGCCGCCAGCGATGCCGGTGATCGCCGGTTTCGCGCACGCATTGGCTTCCAGATAGACAATGCCGAAGCCCTCGGTGTCGCCTTCGATGTCCCGGTTGGGCATCGCGAAAAGATCGCAGGCGTTGTACCAGCGCGGCAAGTCCTCGGGCGAAATGTTGCCTAGCAGGTGAACGCGATCACGCACGCCAAGCTGCTCGGCGAGTTGCTCGAGATAGTTCCAGTCCTCGCCGATGCCCACCAGCGCATGATGAACATCGAATCCGCGCTGCAGCAATCCCGGCAAAGTCCGAACGACGTGGTCAAAGCCCTTGCGCCGCTGCAGTCGGCCGACCGACAGCACGAGCATCTGGTCGGATCCGACACCGATCGAGGCACGCAGGTCATCGCACGGCAATCCGGGACGGAAGCGTTCAGGATCGACCGTCGGGTAGGCCATGACGATGCGCTCGGGCGATACGCCGATCAGCGAGATCAGTGTGTCGCGCGTGAAATCGCTGTTGGCAAGCACCCAATCGGCATGGCGCAATGCGAAGCACATCGCCTTGAATTTCATGCCACGGCCCCAGCCGGTGAGTTCTTCGCCGTGCGCGTACATCACCACGCGTGAGCCGCGCAGGCGTCCGACGGCCCACGCAACGAGCCCCTCCGGCAACGCGCGCCCCGCAAGCACGGCCACGAACGGGTGCTGAATCGCGAGGGTCAGGCACTTCATGAAGAGACGCGCGTACAGGAACAGTGATTCGGGGCGCAACCACGGGTTGCGCTGAAGCACGAGCCGATGGACGCTGTTCGGATGCCCGCGGTCGAACTCCGCATCGGCTGGGACCGCAGCCGTGGCGATGTGCACGGCCCGCCCGCCAAGCCGCCGGCAATCGTCCTCGAACATCACCGCAGTGCCGCCTTTGGTGGGCAGGAAGAGCTCGGTCACCATCA
>DASTGE010000403.1:0-8038 GCA_035719405.1 Burkholderiaceae bacterium | reverse complement strand
CGATCGACACCTGCTCCTGGATCGTCAGGTGCATGGCCAGATGCAGGAACGGATTGGTCTGCGCCTGCTCCACCGTGTACTCCGAGACCAGTGCTGCCTTCTCGTCAGACAGGTGGTCGTGATATTCGGGATGCTGCGAGATCCAGTCCGCCGCGATCGCCTCCATTGGCGTCAATGGCAACTTGTCGTGGTGCTTCGAGAAAGTCGTGCAGAAGAAACGCCGCACGTCGTCCTGGTTGGGCGTGAACATCGTGCCCGGATTGTCGCTCGCACGGCCGCTTGAATGCCAGCGCCTTCCACGCGCTGAACCCACCGCCCTGAAGCTCACCGCTCCCCAGGAGGCGGCTCGTCTGCGACCGGCGCGTACCAGCTGCCGCGCATTCCGCCGCGTGCCGCCTCCGCGCGCTCCTGGGCCCACAATGCCTCGAGCTGCTCGCGCCCTTCCTTCGACATCGCGATCAGCTTCGCCTCGTCACGGAAGAACGGCGCCATCTGCTCCAATTGCTCCACGTTGTGGCGCCGGAAGCGCAGTGCCTGGGTGCGCGCCGCGTGAGGCAGCCAGCCCATCAGCTCCAGCACGCTGCGGCCGCTCATCAGCGCCGAATCCAGAGTTTCCCGCTCGATGAGCGTGACGCCGAGATCGCGCAGCCGGTAGTAGTGCCTGACGTTTCTCGCCCGCGCGACGATCTGCAGCTGCGGGAAGTGCTCGCGCGCCAGCCGCACGACGGACAGGCTCTGCTCGATGTCATCGATGGCAACGACCAGCACGCGTGCCTGCTCGGCCCCTGCCGTGCGCAGCAGGTCCAGCCGCGTAGCGTCACCGTAGAAGACCTTCCAGCCGAAGCGTCTGACCGCATCCACCTGCTCGGCATCATGCTCCAGCACGGTCGCCCTCAGCCCGTTGGCAAACAGCAGGCGGCCGATGATCTGCCCGTAGCGGCCGAAGCCGGCGATGATGATGGGCTTTTCCTGCGGCTCCGTGATGCG
This sequence comes from Burkholderiaceae bacterium, assembly GCA_035719405.1. Taxonomy (GTDB): domain Bacteria; phylum Pseudomonadota; class Gammaproteobacteria; order Burkholderiales; family Burkholderiaceae_C; genus CAMLIZ01. The sequence continues at coordinate 7,051 of DASTGE010000403.1, read as the reverse complement.
CGGCATGTCTGGCCGGGAGACGCTGTGTCGAAGGCGTGGGACGATGAATCGGTCCGACAGCACCACCAGCAGCGGCGTCAGCAGCATCGACAGGGCCACCACGGCAACGAGCATCGAAGCCACCTGGGAGGCGATGACACCGACCTGGGCCGCCGACTGGAACACCACGAAGCCGAACTCCCCGCCCTGTGCAAGCAGCATGATGAACAGGGGCCGCTCCAGTGTCGGAAGCCGGCGCGCAATCAGGCCGAGCACGATCGCCTTCAGCACGAGAAAGCCGACCAGCATGCCGGCCACCAGCAAGGGCCGCGAGATGACGGTTTCGAAGTCGATCGACATACCGACGGCGATGAAGAAGAGCCCAAGCAGCAAGCCCTTGAACGGCTCGATGTCGGTCTCCAGTTCGCGTCGGTACTCGCTTTCTGCCAGCAACACGCCGGCGAGGAAGGCGCCGAGCGCCATCGAGAGCCCCACCGCCTGCATCAATGCCGCCGTCGCGACGACCAGCAGCAGCGCCGCCGCCGTGAAGATCTCGGGCGTCCTGCTGCGGGCAATCCAGCGCAGCGCCGGTCGCAACAGCAAACGCCCGCCGAGCACGATGGTGGCAATCACGGCCACCGCCTTCAAGGCAGCCAGCCCGCCATCGCCCGATGCGTGACCCACTTCGCCTCCAAGCGCAGGGATGAGCGCGAGGATGGGAATGGCGGCGATGTCCTGCAGCAGCATGATGCTGAGCACGCCCTGCCCGCTGGTGGTCGGCATCATGTTGCGCTCGTTGACCACGCCCAGCCCGATCGCTGTGGAGGACATCGCGAGCCCGAGCCCGGCCACGAATGTCAGCTCCCAGCGCAGGCCGAAGGCCAGACCCACGGCCATCAGCAGCAGCGTCGAGCCGAGCAACTGAACAGAGCCCCCGCCGAAAATGGGACGGCGCATGGCCCACAGCCGCTTCGGCTCGAGTTCGAGGCCGACCAGGAACAGCATGAGCACGACACCGAACTCGGCGAAGTGCAGGATCTGGCTTGCCTCAGTGACGAAGCGCAAGCCCCAGGGGCCGATCGCGATGCCGGCGCCAAGATAACCCACGATCGAGCTCAAGCCGAGCAGCCGTGCCAGTGGCACGGCGATCACGGCAGCCGCCAGGTAGATCAGCGTCGGGACGAGCCAGTGCGCCTGCTCCATGCCGGCTTCCCCTACACCGGCAGCGGGCGCTCTTCGACCTCGATCTCGCAGGTCGGGCACTCCGGAAGGTCGGCCATTTCCGGCCACTGCGGATAGCGGCCCAGTCGCTCCATATAAGTATGTGCATGCCCGGACAGCTCGTCGGTGCCGACCCGATGGGCGTCATGCAGCACCATCGGCGGCAGGAAGCGCATGCCGCACAGCGCCGCAGTCTGCTCGTAGGGAGGGAGGAAAGCGTCGAAGAAGTGCCGGTTGCTGCCGGCCGGGTGATATGAATGTGCCGGGCCGCCGGTCGAAAGCACGAGCCAAAGGTCCTTGCCGCGCAACGCGTGGCCGCCCGGCCCGTAGGCCCACTCAAAGGCGAGCACCTCGTCAACCCAGAGTTTCATCAACGGTGGCATCGAGTACCACTGCAGCGGGTGCTGCCACACAATGAGCCGGGCTTCGGCGAGCGTCCGCTGCTCGAGCCCCACGTCGATCAGATAGTCTGGATAGAGGGCATACAGGTCGCGCAGTTCCACGTGCGGCAGGGTCGCATCACGAACGGCGCGCAGCAGTGTGCGGTTCACGCGGGAGTGGGCCAGATCGGGATGGGCGCAGAGAACGACGATGTCTGCCATGGCGAGCCTTGCATTCGCCCCGCACATATCGGCGACAGGGCCGCCGCTACCATAACTTGTTTCGCCCTTTCCGGCCGGCGTGCGACGAGCCGCATAAGCCGTTGCCCTTGAAGCAGCGAGAGCCACGCACCATCCCCCTTTAGGGGGTGTATGCGCCGGCATCCACCGAATTACCATCGCCCTCTGTTTTTTGAAGTGAACAAAAATCTGAGCGCAGGCCTGAGCGCCAAAGAATGAAAGTCCTCCTGGTCGACGACCATCCATTGATACTCTCCGCATTGCAGACCATGATCCAGGGCCTCGGAGACGACGTGATCGTCGCGGGCGCCGGCAGCGCGCGCGGTGCCCGCGAAACGTTGCAGGCCGACAGCGATTACGACCTGGTCCTCCTTGACCTGCAGCTTGGCGACGCGAACGGCTTCGAACTGCTCGCGGAGTTGCGCGAGGCCTATCCGGCGCTGCCGGTGGTCGTGGTGTCCGCCTCCGACCGCGCGAGCGACGTGATCCGCTCGATCGACATGGGCGCGATGGGCTTCGTCCCCAAGCGGGCTTCCAACGAGACGCTGTTCGATGCGCTGCGCCTTGTCATGTCCGGTGGCATCTACGTGCCGCCGATGACGCTCGGCGGTCATGCGCCGCCTGCGACCGACACTCGGGCGCCGCAGCCGCTGCTGCAGGTCGATGACTATCAGACTGTGCCGACGCTGGACGCGCTGGGTCTTACGGTCCGACAGCAGGAGGTGCTGCAGTTGATGCTGCAGGGCAAGCCGAACAAGCACATCGCGCGCGAGTTGAGCCTTTCCGTCGAGACCATCAAGGATCACGTCGCGGCCGTGCTGCGGGCATTGGGAGTGAGTTCGCGCACGCAGGCGGTCCTCGCGGTGAGCCAGATGATGCAGCAGCGGCCCGACGGCGTGCAGGCCTGGAAGCCGTCGCAATAGCGCGGCCCGGTCCAATCGATGCGCGTCGCGGTCATTGCCGTCTTCGTCGATTACCACAGGTGTGGGCGGCACCACCGGGGAGGATTGCAGCCGCAGATCGGCCCGCTGATTGCCGCACTGCTGCCTGACTGGTGCGAAGTCGAGATCATCAACGACACCTGGGAAGACCCGGACTGGTCCAGGCGCTACGACCTGGTGTTCCTGTCGTGCGTGCATGCCGACTTCGATCGTGCACGGCAGATCTCGCACTACTTCCGGCGCCGCGGTGCGCTCACGGTGCTGGGCGGCGGGATGGCGAGCACCTATCCGCAATTGTGTGCGCCGTGGTTCGATGCGGTCGTGATCGGCGACCCTGAAGACACCGTACCCCGGATCGCCGAAGATGCACGACAGCGGCAGCTGAAGCGGCTTTACCGCTCGGGCGGCTACGATCCCGAGCGCATCCCCGTGCCACGCATCGGGCCCGTCGTGCGCAAGCAGATGTTCCCTCTGTCGGTCGAAGCCACGCGAGGATGCCCGTTTGCATGCGACTTCTGCGCGCTGACGGCCTTGGGCACGCGACATGCGCTGCGGCCCGTGAAATCTGTGGTGAGAGACCTGCTCGCAGGCCGGCAGACCCTGATGGCCGCAGGCGTCGCCCGCTGGAAAGAACGTCTTGTCGTGTTCTACGACAACAACCTCGCCGGCAACCTGAAGTGGTTTCGCGAGCTCTGCCTTGCGCTCAAACCGCTCGACCTCCGCTGGGGCGCCTGCCTCACCTTCAACGTGATCGCCAATCGCGACCTCTTGAAGCTGATGTACGACTGCGGCTGCCGCTCCGTCTTCGTCGGACTCGAGACCTTCAACCCCGCCACGCTCGCCGACATCCACAAACCGCAGAACAGCATCGCCAGGCAGGCCGAGGCGATCGCGCAGGCGCGGGACGAAGGCATCCTCGTGATCGCCGGCCTGATCGTGAGCCCTTTGCACGACGACGTGGAGTACATCCGCTCGATCCCCGCGCATCTCGAGCACTGCGGGCTTCACGTGCCCAGCTTCATCTCGTTCGAAACGCCCATCCCCGGCACCCCGTTCTTCGACCGCATGGCCTCGGCCAGCGAGCCGATGTTCCTGCCCGACGCGAACCTGTACGACTTCAGCGCCTACACACTCGTGCTCAAGCCCCACAAAGCGACCGTGGAAGAGTACGTGGGCGCATGGCGCGACACCATGCAGCGGATCTATACGCCGCGCAATCGCCTGCGCAAGCTGACGGACGATCTGCCCCGGTTGCTTGGACGCGGCTCATGGACAGGTGCGGTGCTCGACCTGTGCGACATGGCTGTCACCCGCTTCGACCCTGCGCCCGGGCGCACATTCATCGCCGGCACCGACACCATGCCGCCAGAGACCGTGCCGTTCGAGCCCTCCGACTTCGACAGCGACGCGCACCGGGAGGCGATCCTGCGGCCCACTCCTGTGGTCGACTCGCAAGGCTATGTGTTGCCGCATTGGCGCAGCCATGCTCGCGTGTACGGCGTCTCGATCAACGCCAGCGCGAAAGCCGCGCCCGCGGGTATGCTCTCGCCGGTTCCGTAACGGGAAGTTGCCTCCTCATTTCATGGCCGTTTCCTTCAGCGCCGGGCCGCTGCCGGCTGATGTCGCGTCGACCGCAAGCACCGAGGACACCCTCGACCAGGTGCGCACCATGCACCTGCAAACGCCCGCCTCGCTCGTGGGCAACGTCGTCGGGCTGATCGTCATCTGCGCCATGTTCTGGCGCATCGCGCCGGAGCAGGCCTTCGGCTGGAGCGCGGTGCTGTTGTCGTTGTGGATAGTCCGCTGGTGGCACTACCAGCGCTATCCGTCCAACGGCACGGCCGCGCAGCTCCTTGGCTGGTCGCGAAGCTGGAACGTGCAGGTGCTGGCCTCTTCGCTGTGCTGGGGTTCGTGCGTCTGGCTTCTCTACGGGCGCGGCTCGACCTTCCACACCCTTGGGGTGATCCTCATCGTCTACAGCTACTGCCTCGGCTCGATTCAGCTCCTGGCGCGCCAGTGGCGCGTGTTCGTCGCGTTTCTCGCACTGGGGCTGGCACCCACGATCGCACGCATCGCCATCGACACCAGCCAGCCATATCACATCGAACTGTCCGCGATCCTCGTGCTGCTGTTCCTCGTGACCGCGCTGCTGGGCCGCACCTACCGTTCCGCCTTCGAGCGCACCGTGGAGCTGAAGGTCCACGGCGAGCAGTTGCTGGCGCAGCTGCGTGTGGAGAAGGCCGCTGCGGAAAGCGCGCGGCGCGAGGCCGAAGTTGCCAACCGCGCAAAGACCCAGTTCTTCGCCGCTGCAAGCCATGACCTGCGCCAGCCGCTGCATGCCCTCGGGCTGTTCGCCGAGGCCTTGCGTGCGCGCAGCCACGACGAGCAGGTGGTGCACCTGGTCAACAGCATCAACTCCTCGGTTGATGCGCTGGAGGGCCTTTTCTCCGAGCTGCTCGACATCACCAAGATCGACACCGGAGGCGTGGAAGCCGACCCGAAGGACTTCTGCCTCAATGACGTGTTCCGCAAGCTCAAGCTGCACTTCGAGCCGACGGCGTTCGAGAAGGGACTGGCATTGCGCTTCCGCGGAGGCCAACACCATGCGTTCGCCGACCCGCTGCTCGTCGAGCGCGTGCTTCGCAATCTGGTCTCCAACGCGATCCGCTACACCAACGATGGCACCGTGCTCGTGGCCGCGCGTCACAGAAACGATCGCTTGTGGCTCCAGGTATGGGACACCGGCGTCGGCATCCGCGAGCGCGAGCAGGAGCGCATCTTCGAGGAGTTCTACCAGGTGGCCGATGACGCGGTGGGGCTGGACCCGAACCAACGCAAGGGACTCGGGTTGGGACTGGCGATCGTCAAGCGCCTGTGCGGACTCATGAAGGCACCACTTCGGCTGATATCGCGGCCCGGGCGCGGCTCCGTGTTCACGGTCGAGGTGCCCGTCGGAAAGCCGCCGAAGACCGAAGCGGTTCAACCCAAGGGCAGGCCGGCCCTGGGCCTCACACTCGATCGCCGGTTTGTCATCGTGGTCGAGGACGACGTGGCGGTGCGTTCGGGGCTGGAGGTCCTGCTCAAGAGCTGGGGCGCGACGGTGATCTGCTTCGAGAGTGTCGGTAGCTGCGCCTCCTGGGCGCGCCTGCCAGACCCCGACAAGCCGCGCCCCGCCCTCGTGATCGCCGATTACCGGCTCGATAGCGGCCAGACCGGCATCGAGGCCATCGACGAATTGCGACGGCAGTTCGGGGCGTCACTGCCGGCCATCGTCGTGACCGGCAGCATGATGAGCAATCAGGAGCAGCATGCGCACGAGCACGACTTCCACCTGCTCATGAAGCCGGTGGTGCCGAACAAGTTGCGAGCGATGATCGGGTTCAAGCTGGGGATGCGGTAGAGCGTAGCGCGTGCAAATGCCGAAGCGGCTCAGCCTGAAGTTCGCCCTCCATGAGGGCGGCGGGCGGGCCCGGCCCGGCAACGAGCAGCCGCCGGTGATGCGCGTCGAGAGCGCCTGGAGCGCCAGGCAGTTCGAGTCGATATTCGCCGCCCAGCGCAGGCAGTGGTTCGGCGACGAGCTTCAGCGCTTCGCCGACAACATCGCCGCCATGCTCCAGCAGGAACATGAGTTGAGCCTCAAGTGGGAGGGGCTGCCCGGCACGGACCATCCGGTCCATTGGACCGGCGCTGCCGACAGTCTGTCCAAGGCACAGCCGCAGGTACGTGCAGGTCGTCGTCTGTCGGTGTGGCATCCGCCCCTCGCGTGGGTGATGCCTCTGGTGGCGCGGCAGCCCATGCATCTGGCCGTCCACCTGCCGCTGACCCTGAATGAGGATGCCCTCGAGGAAATGGCACGGTCTGCGTTGCCACGCGGCTGGGAGCGGCAGCGAGTGGTCGTGCGGCTCGATATCGAGACGAGGATGTACTGGGGAGCGCGCGCGGGCAACAGCCTCGCGACATGGAAACCGTGCCAGCGACGCGGCGATGGCCTGAGCGACACGATCCCGTTGTTCACCTTGCGTCGTGGGCGTGTCGAGCGCCGGGTGTGCGGGGCGGGCGACTTCGCACCCATGCTCGCGCGACACGTGCCGGCGGGCATAGGGCTTTTGGTCGCTGTCCCCGTCTTCAGCTTCGAGCGGCGGCGCGTCGTGCGTCAGGTGGTGGACCGCTGGTGGCGTGAAGCCTGGCAACGCATCGGATGGGTCTGTCCTGACGATCGCGATCCCACCTTCGTCCACCGCATCGAAGCGGACGAGCCTTTCTGGAACGACGCAACCGGCGCAGCACCGT
>DASTGE010000402.1:0-5401 GCA_035719405.1 Burkholderiaceae bacterium | reverse complement strand
GGCCGCGATCCCTGCCGCCCTCTCGACGATCGCCCTCTGATGGCTGCGGTGTTGCTGCTGCCGCCCCCTGCACGCCCGCGGCCGCAGGTACCGGAGCAGTGGCTTGGCCGCTCTGCACTGGCGCAGACGTGAACAGGCGCTTGAGCCAGGCGAAGAAACCGGAGAACAGGCCGCTGCGTGCTGCGGCGGGTGCAGGGGCAGCAGCAGGCGCGGGCGCCTCAGCGGGCGCGCGCTCCGGCTTGGGCTCGGGCTTCGGTGCCGGTTGCTCCGGAAGGATCCCCTTGATGACCGGCTCCTGCCGCGGTTTCGGCTTCTCGCGGCGGGTGATCCCGACCTCCTCGTCGGGCTCATCGATCATCGTGTAGCTGGCCTGGAGGTTCTCCAGGCGGGGATCGTCGTGCCGCAGGCGCTCCAGCTTGTAGTTCGGCGTCTCGAGGTACTTGTTCGGCACCAGCAGGACGGTCACACGCTGCTTTAGCTCGATCTTGGTGATCTCGGTGCGCTTCTCGTTGAGCAGGAAGGACGTCACCTCGACCGGTACCTGCACGTGCACGGCCGCCGTGTTCTCCTTCATGGACTCCTCCTGAACCATGCGAAGGATCTGCAGGGCGGAGGATTCGGTGTCCCGGATGTGCCCTGTGCCGTTGCAGCGTGGGCAGGTGATGTGGCTGCCTTCCGACAGCGCAGGGCGCAGGCGCTGGCGCGAAAGTTCGAGCAGGCCGAATTTGGAGATCGACGAGAACTGCACGCGGGCCCGGTCGTAGCGCAGTGCGTCGCGCAGACGCTGCTCGACCTCGCGCCGGTTCTTCGACTCCTCCATGTCGATGAAGTCGACGACGATCAGGCCGCCAAGATCGCGCAGCCTCATCTGGCGCGCAATCTCATCGGCTGCTTCGAGGTTGGTGCGCGTTGCTGTCTCCTCGATGTCGCCGCCGCGCGTGGCCCGGGCCGAGTTCACGTCGATCGACACCAGGGCCTCGGTGTGGTCAATGACGATCGCGCCACCGGACGGAAGGTTGACCGTTCGGCTGAAGGCCGTCTCGATCTGGTGCTCGATCTGGAACCGGCTGAACAGCGGCGCGTCGTCGCGGTAGCGCTTCACGCGATGCGCGTTGTCGGGCATCACATGGTTCATGAACTGATGGGCCTGATCGTAGATGTCGTCGGTGTCGATCAGGATCTCGCCGATGTCGGCGGTGAAGTAGTCGCGGATCGCGCGGATCACGAGCGACGACTCCTGGTAGATCAGGAAGGCCCCCTTGCCGGCTTGCGCCGCGCTGTCGATCGCGGACCACAGCTTGAGCATGTAGTTGAGGTCCCACTGCAACTCGGCGACGGAGCGGCCGATGCCGGCAGTGCGGGCGATGAGGCTCATGCCCTTCGGATAGTCGAGCTGGTCGAGCGCTTCCTTCAGCTCCTCCCGGTCCTCACCTTCAATGCGGCGCGACACACCGCCGCCGCGCGGATTGTTGGGCATCAGCACCAGATAGCGGCCGGCCAGCGAGATGAAGGTGGTGAGTGCCGCGCCCTTGTTGCCGCGCTCTTCCTTTTCCACCTGGACCAGCAGTTCCTGGCCTTCCTTGATGACGTCGCCGATCTTTGCCGAGCGGACGTCGGTGCCTTCCTTGAAGTACTGGCGCGAGATTTCCTTGAACGGCAGGAATCCGTGCCGGTCCTCGCCGTAGTCGACGAAGCAGGCTTCGAGCGAGGGCTCAACGCGAGTGACGACGGCCTTGTAGATGTTGCCCTTACGCTGTTCGCGACCCTCGATCTCGGTTTCGAAGTCGAGCAGCTTCTGGCCGTCGACGATGGCCAGACGACGCTCTTCCTGCTGCGTCGCGTTGATCAGCATTCGTTTCATTCGCACTCCTCACGCAGCCGTTGTTGTCTCCTGGCGGCTGCGTACCTCAAACATCGTCTCTCAAACCGGAAGATCCGGCGAGCGACTGACCGATGCGCGAGAAGCGGGAAGAAAGAACCGTTGGAAGGAATCGCCCTGGACTGCTCCCTGGATCGGGCTGACGGCATCGGCTTAGGGCGCGATCTGGAGGGCAGCGTTGGCGCGTATGGCGTCGCGACTCGCAGCCGGGGCATCCCATTCTGCCGCCAGCGCCGCGGATCGTGCGGCGCTTGGTCGTGACTCGTCGACGGCCGCACCGGCACAGAGCCGGGGCCGTAGAGCGCACGAGCGGGAGGGGAGGGCGGACGCCATGGGCGGGGTCACTCGGACACTTGCAAACCGCAGACCGCCCCGGCATTCATGCATCGCGGTCGGTCTACGGTCGGTCAACCTTGTTGTGGTCCCTCGAAGGTTGGTTCGAGGGAACGGTTCTTTCAACTCGAATCTCTTGTGCCTGCTGACCGGCGGCAGCCTCGTGCGCTTCAGCGACCTCCGAAACCCGCCGTTCGGTCATCAGGCGTTGCATCACCTGGTGGGGAACCGCTGAACAGTTCGGTCGCGGGACGGCTTTCTGGCCTTGGGCGGCCTGCGGCGTTGAGGCCTTGCAGACCATTCCAAAGCGAGGCGTACGCCATCGCGGGAATCATTCATCCGTTCCCTCGGGACACGCTTTCGCGTCTCCACCACGCATGCCGTCTTGATGCCCGGGTAAACTCATCTTCAAAATCAAGCACTTACGACAACACCGTGATTCGGCAGATTATAGGGGCGAAACCCGTCGGGATTGGTAAAGGCGAATCGACGCCGTTTTCGCCGCCACCTCAAGCGAGACGTATGACCGTGGGCGAAGCGGGCGACGGGCAGCGCCTGGACAATTTCCTGTTGCGGGTACTGAAGGGCGTGCCGAAGACACTCGTCTACCGGGTCATTCGCTCGGGCGAGGTGCGGGTCAACAAGGGTCGGGCGAGCGCCGACACACGGCTCGCGCTCGGCGACGAGGTGCGCATTCCTCCCGTGCGCGTCGCCGAGCGCGACGCACCGCCTGCGCCAGCCCGGGAGTTTCCCGTGCTTTTTGAAGATGAGCACCTGATCGCGATCGACAAGCCGGCCGGGGTGGCCGTTCACGGCGGCAGCGGAGTCAGTTTCGGTGTCATCGAGCAGTTGCGCCGTGCGCGGCCGCAGGCCCGTTTCCTGGAGCTCGTGCATCGTCTCGACAAGGAAACGTCGGGCATCCTGCTCGTCGCAAAGAAGCGCTCCGCGCTGACGGCCCTGCAGGATCAGTTCCGTAGTCGCGATACTTGCAAGACCTACGCGGCGCTGGTGATCGGTACCTGGCCCGCCAGCCGAAAGGTCGTTGACGTGCCTCTGCACAAGTTCCTCACCGGCGAGGGTGAGCGGCGCGTGAGGGCCGCGGCGCAGGGTGCAGAAGAGGGGAGGCGCTCGATCACGCTCGTGAAGGTGGCGCGGGTATTCAGTCGCTTCACCCTGCTGGACGTGACCATCAAGACCGGCCGCACCCACCAGATCCGGGTGCACCTGACGCATGAAGGGCATCCGATCGTCGGGGACGCCAAGTACGGCGACTTCTCACTCAACAAGTCGCTGGCCCGGGGCGATGCGGTGCCGGGCGTGCGGTTCGAGCGCATGTTCCTGCACGCGAGGCGGTTGTCCTTCGACCATCCTGCCAGTGGGGAGCGGGTCGAACTGGAGGCTCCGCTGCCCGCGGAGTGCGCGACACTGCTGGCGCATCTGTGAACCGATGAACGACCGACCCCGACGCTTCGACCTGATCGTGTTCGATTGGGATGGCACCCTCTTCGACTCGACCGCACTCATCGTGCGCTGCATCCAGGCCGCCGCGCGAGATCTCGGCGTGGAGGTGCCGACCGACGCGCAGGCCGCGTTCGTGATCGGCCTCGGGCTTTACGACGCGCTCAGCCATGCGGTTCCCGGCCTGTCTTCTGAGCGCTATCCGGAGCTCGGCCGGCGCTACCGGCATCATTACTTCGCGGCTCAACACGAGCTGACGCTGTTCGATGGTGTGCTCGAAATGCTTCACGCGCTGAGGAAGCGCCATCACTGGCTCGCGGTGGCCACCGGCAAGAGCCGCCGCGGGCTGGACGAGGCGCTCAACAGCGCGCAGCTGAAGGGCATGTTCGACGGCACCCGCACTGCCGACGAGACCGCGTCCAAGCCTGATCCCAGGATGCTGCACGAGTTGATGCAGGACTTCGCTGTGGATCCGGAGCGCACCGTGATGATCGGCGACACCACCCACGACATGCAGTTGGCGATCAACGCAGGCACCGCGCGCGTTGCGGTGAGTTACGGCGCGCACGACCGGGACGCCTTCAACGGCTACGAGCCCCTGCACATCGCCCGCAGTCCCGTCGAGCTGCATGACTGGCTCGCCCGCCATGCCTGAAATCGTCGAGGATGCGCGATGGCTTTGCGCGGCCGGTGATCTGGCGGAGGCCGGCGATGCGATCGTCTTCGATGTCCTGGAGTTCCGCCGGCCGGCTCGAGCCTTCGTTCTGCGCTTCGGAGGCAGGGTCGTTGCGTACCTGAATCGCTGCGCGCACGTGCCCACGGAGATGGATTGGCAGCCCGGGGAGTTCCTGGACGCCGACCGACGCTGGATCTTGTGCTCGATCCACGGTGCCGCGTATGAGCCTGCTGACGGCCGTTGTGTGGGTGGCCCCTGTGGTCGCGGGCGGCTCAAGGCCATCGCCGTCGAGGAGCGTGACGGACAGGTGTATTGGTATCCTTCGCCTGATATCCAGCCGGTACTGTCCGGCATGGGCACGTCGCCTTGAGACGAAGACTTCCGCGATGACCTCTTCAAACGAAAACATGCCGCCGGCTTCTCCGCCGTCGCTGTCGCCCGTTCCCTCCGAACCACCTGTCGCGACCGCGGACCCGACCGTGCCCGCAGATCGCTACGACTCCATTCTTGAACAGCTCGGTCGCGCACTCCTTCGCGAACGCCGTATCGAGCGCCGCTGGCGCGTTGCAATCCGCCTGGCCTGGCTCGGTTTTGCGATAGCTCTCGCATGGGGGCTGACGGCGCAACGGCTTCACACCACTCCGCCCAGCGGGCCGCACACCGCGCTGGTCGAGCTGCGCGGCGAGATTGCCGCCGAAGGGGAGGCGAGCGCCGAGAACCTCGTCACGGCCCTCAAGACGGCGTTCGAGGACAAGAGTGCTGAAGCCGTCGTGCTGCGCATCAACTCGCCTGGCGGGAGCCCGGTGCAGGCGGGCATCGTCAACGATGAGCTGAGGCGCTTGAAGGCCAAGCACGGCAAGAAGGTGTACGCCGTGGTCGAGGAGGTGTGTGCGTCCGGTGCTTACTACATTGCTGTCGCGGCTGACGAGATCTACGTCGACAAGGCGTCGATCGTGGGTTCCATCGGTGTGCTGATGGACGGGTTTGGCTTCACCGGTGCGATGCAGAAGCTCGGCGTCGAGCGCCGCCTGCTCACCGCGGGCGAGAACAAGGCC
>DASTGE010000401.1:0-2144 GCA_035719405.1 Burkholderiaceae bacterium | reverse complement strand
TTTCATCGTGAACGCGGAGCAGGGCCGCATGAATCGAGTGAGCCGTCTGCTTGGCCCTGTCGCCTGCTCCCTGGTGCTGCTCGCCGATCTGCTTTTCAGCAGCGCCCACGTCAACATCACCACCCAATCGCAACGACCGGGGCGAAACTGATCACGCCAACCGCCGCGCATACTCCCCGGCATCGAATCCCACGCTCACGCTGCCATCAGGCCACTCGATGACCGGACGCTTGATGACGCTCGGTTGCCTCAGCATCAGCTCGCGGGCGCTGCTCGAGTCGGCGATCGCAGCCTTGCTCGCGTCGTCGAGCTTGCGCCATGTCGTACCCTGGCGATTCACGAGCCGCTCCCATCCCAGTGACTGAAGCCAGCGATCGAGATGGTCTTGTGGCACACCCGCCTTCTTGTAGTCGTGGAACCGATAACCGGCCCCGCGCTCGTCGAACCAGGTGCAAGCACGCTTCACCGTGTCGCATTGGGTGATGCCGTAGAGAATGGGAGCGATAGTCATTTTTCGCCGCGGTCGTTTCCGTTCAAGTCGCAATGGGGGTCAATGCCGTAAGAGGTGCTCGTGACGACGCCTGCGTCGTTCAGCGAGACCTGGAACCATTGGCATGTCCACGCATCGTAACGGTACGACCAGACCCGCCCGCCCTGCCAATCGCCGCTTCGTGTCTCCGAGGGCCGGCCGAGGTCGAGCAGGAGCTGGTCGCGACTTTCGCCGGCCCGGACATGGCTGAAGTTCTCCTCGGTCAGCACCTGTGTCCAGCGCTGCACCCGGCCGTCGCGGTCGAGATCGATCATGTAGGTGTGCTTGCCATACGGGCCGCGTGCGTATTCCAACCGGATGCCTCCGTCAGGCAAGGAGTAGCGATGGGTGGGCTTGCCCATTTCGCGAACCACATCGGCTTCGGCCTGCCCGGTCTGGACATGGGTCGGTGCATAGCCTGCGCAGGCAGCGAGCAGCAGACACACCGGCAAAGGCAGGATGGCTGCGAAACGATGCGAGGGAGCGAACTTCATCTTGCAATGCTCCGGCAGGCCTGACGCTCTGGCAAGAGCGCGTCCGCTTCGGTGGCATCACCGCCATGGCCTCCGCCCCCGCCCCGCAGCTTCGCGATCATGGTGCGCCACGCAGCCAGAGCGACAGCAGCTTCCTGTGGTCTGATGCACGTCTGCTCGGCTTCAGGCCGATGGACGACACGCACGAGGAGTTCTGCCGGGTGGCCTTTCGACTCCGCGCTGGCCGCATGGATGAGCAAGCAGACCTAAGGCGGCAAGCCTGTCGTCCTGCGCCGTACCCTTTGAGCCGGCTTGTGCCGCCGTCATGCCAGCACGGCGGGCAGGGTCACATGTGGCTCATCCGCGACGCCTCGAGCGGGCCGTTGAACTGCACCCGCTGCCCGGCTTGATAGCCCGAAGGCTGTGCGAACTCGAACGTCCTCGTGCCGCCTCCGTCGAGTCGCACGGTCACGACATCCACCGTCTGCGACTTAATCTTGCGCTCGGCATAGTTGCCTGCCGCCGCACCGCCTGCCGCGCCGGCGATCGCTCCGATGCTGTTGCCGCTCATCTTCTTGCCGAGGATGCCGCCGAGCACCGCCCCGCCGACCGTGCCGACGCCGCTGCTCTTGGCCAGCCGCTCCTTGGCCGTGACGGCCTGGACGTGGCCGCAGGTCATTCTCTTTGGACAATACGGCCGCATCGAAGCACCGTCGTCGGCGGCGGGGCCGGCGAAAGCTTGAAGGCTGACGACAGCAAGGGCCACCGCAAGTAAATGACGAACAGCATGTTTCATGAAGACCTCCTCAAGTAAATGACTTCGATGTCAGGAGTATTCCAAACCGGCGGGACAAGCACGCGCCGGCTTGCTCGACAGGCAGCAAGTGTGCGTCATATGCCATGCCTCATCAGGCGTGCGGCGCCGCGGGGCCCCTTCGTCGGTGCGGAGTCTTCGAGGATTTCGTGCCCAAATGAAACAGCCCGCCGGACGCTACGTGCCGTCGGCGGGCTGCTGTCACTTGCCAAGCGATCTCAACTCGTACCGGGTTCCTTTGGAGGGGTTCCCTTCCGTTCGTTGCACTTGGAAGCGGCACAGCCAATGTACGCCTGCGGCCATGGGGGCCACAAGGGCTATTGACACG
>DASTGE010000400.1:0-3981 GCA_035719405.1 Burkholderiaceae bacterium | reverse complement strand
GCTCGAGCGTGTCGTGGCGCGCGAGGCCCGGCGCGCGATCGGCACCACGGTCGATCCGGTGATGCTCGAGGTGTTCAACAACCTCTTCATGAACATCGCCGAGCAGATGGGGCTGCAGCTGCAGAACACCGCTTACTCGGTCAACATCAAGGAGCGGCTGGACTTTTCCTGCGCGCTGTTCGATGCCGAAGGCAACCTGATCGCCAATGCGCCGCACATGCCGGTGCACCTGGGCTCGATGAGCGAATCGATCAAGACCGTGATCGAGCGCAACTGCGGCGACATCCGGCCCGGCGACGTGTATGTGCTGAACGACCCCTACCACGGCGGCACGCACCTGCCCGACGTGACGGTGGTCACTCCGGTGTTTGACGAGCGGGGCGCGCAGATTCTGTTCTTCGTCGGCTCGCGGGGCCATCATGCGGACATCGGCGGTATCACGCCCGGGTCGATGCCGCCGTTCTCGACGCGCATCGAGGAGGAGGGCGTTCAGCTCGACAACGTCAGGCTCGTCGTGGGCGGACGCCTGCGCGAGGCCGAGATGCTCGCATTGCTGCGCGGCGGCCCGTATCCATCACGCAATCCGGCGCAGAACCTCGCGGACCTCAAGGCGCAGATCGCGGCCAACGAGAAGGGGGTGCAGGAGCTGCGCAGGATGGTGGGGCAGTTCGGCCTCGATGTCGTGCAGGCGTACATGCGGCATGTGCAGGACAACGCCGAGGAGTCGGTGCGGCGCGTCATCACGCGGCTGCGCGATGGCGCCTTCACGCTCCCGCTGGACAATGGCGCCCGGATCATGGTGTCGATCAATGTCGATGCGACATCGCGATGCGCGGTCATCGACTTCACCGGGACCTCGCCGCAGCTGCAGAACAATTTCAACGCGCCGCGTGCGGTCTGCATGGCGGCGGTGCTCTATGTGTTCCGCACGCTGGTCGACGACGACATTCCGCTCAATGCCGGGTGCCTGAAGCCGTTGCAGGTGATCGTCCCCGAGGGATCGATGCTCAATCCGCGGCCGCCGGCCTCGGTCGTGGCGGGCAATGTGGAGACGTCGATGTGCATCACCAATGCGGTGTACGGCGCGCTGGGCGTGATGGCGTCGTCGCAGTGCACGATGAACAACTTCACCTTCGGCAATGAGCGCTACCAGTATTACGAGACGATCTCGGGCGGCTCGGGGGCCGGTGAGGGCTTCGATGGCACCAGCGTCGTCCAGACCCACATGACCAACTCGCGCCTCACCGATCCCGAGGTGCTGGAGTTCCGCTTCCCGGTCCGGCTGGACGGCTACGAAATACGCCACGGCTCAGGCGGCACCGGGCGCTGGCGCGGCGGCGACGGCGCCACGCGGCGTGTGCGCTTCCTCGAGCCGATGACCGCGTCGATCCTCAGCAACGGCCGTCACCATGGCGCCTTCGGCATGGCGGGGGGCAGCCCGGGCGCCGTGGGCCGGAACACAGTGGAGCGCGCCGATGGCCGGATCGAGGTGCTGGATCACATCGGCTCTGCGGAGATGGCTGCGGGCGACGTGTTCGTCATCGACACACCCGGCGGGGGAGGGTACGGATGAGGTCTCATCCGCCCGGATCCTCATCCCGATAACCCCTCCAGCGCCCCATCGCCTCCCGCATGAAGCCCACCTGCTTCAGGAACACGGGGCAAGCGTCGCAGATCCGCATGTGAAGGCGCACCGCCATGCGTTCGTGCCAGGGCAGTGCCGCGTCCTCGTTGCGCAGCACCAGCTCGGTCACCTGCCTGCAGGTGCGGCGCGGCCATGTCCCCATGCGATACAGCTTTCGGATCAGGTCGTTCAACATCACTGCGCCTTCGCAGTGAACCAGTTCATCTGCAGGCACTCGCGAAGCCGCAGGCGTGCCCGGTGCAGCATGACCCACAGGTTGGTCGTGCTGATCGCGAGTTCCTTACAGATCTCATCTGTCTCCAGCTCGAGCCATTCGCGCATCATGAATACGCGGCCCTGGGCAGGGGGCAGGTGTTCGACGCAGGCTTCGAGCACC
Source organism: Burkholderiaceae bacterium (assembly GCA_035719405.1). Taxonomy (GTDB): domain Bacteria; phylum Pseudomonadota; class Gammaproteobacteria; order Burkholderiales; family Burkholderiaceae_C; genus CAMLIZ01. Next base: position 1,960 of record DASTGE010000400.1, on the reverse strand, counting down.
TCGAAGAACTGGCGCTGGCCAAAGGCCGCTTCGGGGTTTCCCCAATCCTGCGGCATTTCGCGGAAGTGCCCGTCGGGCTTGAACAGAAGCTCGTCGACATCTTCACCGTCCTCGTCGACCAGGACCGTCGCCTCGCGGCTGTGCCGGCGCAGTTGGTCGACCACCTTGTGCTTGAGAATGCCCACGAGCCACGTCTTCAGCTGCGACTGGCCGGCGAAACTTTGGGGCCGCTCCAGCGCCGCCAGCAGCGTCTCCGACACGGCGTCTTCCGCCCAGGCGTCATTGCGCAACTGAGTACGCGCAAAACGCAGCAACTGGGGTCGCAAAGCTTCGACCTGTCGAGCAAAATCCATGAGGTGCGGGGGTCGGAAAGAACTCGCGCAGTGTAAGGAACATGCGGCTACCTCGACTTACGTCCGCCGGCGGCCTGATGTCGTGACCCCCCGTCGGCCATTGAACCCACACACTCCCGGAGAAATTTCATGAACCAACGCCTGGTCCTTTCATCCGCGCTCGCCTCGGCGCTCGCGCTCGGCCTCATCGGCCACGCCGCCGCCGACGAAGGCGGAAAGGTCAAGTGCTACGGCGTCGCGAAGGCGGGCCAGAACGACTGTGCCAACCTGTCCGGCTCGCATTCCTGCGCCGGGCAGACCAAGGCCGACATGGATCCCGCCGATTGGAGGTACATGGCCAAGGCCGCATGCGAGAAGCTCAGCGGGCTGACCGCCGAGGAGGCGCAGAAGAAGCTGGAGGAGATGAAGAAGAAGGGCTGAGATGTTCGACGCGTCGCGCGGCGTTTGCGCGGGTATCGGGCTGCGCCAGCCGCACTATGCGCGTCTGCTGGAACAGCGCCCCGCGCTGGCCTTCGTCGAGGTTCATTCCGAGAACTTTTTCGCCGAAGGTGGTGCGTCGCTGGCGGTCCTGCGCGAGGCCCGGGAGGCCTACGCGCTGAGTCTGCATAGCGTGGGCCTCGGATTGGGTTCGGCCGCAGGTGTGGACCCGTGGCATGTGGAGCGACTTGCGCGGCTCGTCGATCGCTTCGATCCGATGTTCGTCAGCGACCATGCATCCTTTGCACGTGCGCCGCTGAACGATGCGAACGGCGACGTGGTGCATGCCAACGACCTGCTGCCGATCGCTTTTACCGACGCGGCGCTGGACATCATGGTCGCGAACGTGCAGCGGGTGCAGGAGCGGCTGAAGCGGCCGATGCTCGTCGAGAACGTCTCGGCCTACATCTCATGGGCCGACGACGCAATGACCGAGGCGGAGTTCCTCAACCTGCTTGCCCGTCGCAGCGGCTGCGGCTTGCTGCTCGATGTGAACAACCTCGTCGTCAATGCGCTCAACGCGAAGCTCGATGCTGTCTCTACCGCGTGTCGCTGCATTGACGCGCTGGACGCGGCCAGTGTCAGGGAGATTCATCTCGCCGGCTACCACGACGACGGCGAGATCGTGATCGACGATCACGGCAGCCGTGTGCACGAACCCGTCTGGCAGGTCTACCGCCATGCCGTGCGCCGGCTTGGCGCCGTGCCGACGCTGATCGAGTGGGACACGTCCGTGCCTGCGCTCGAAGTGCTGTTGAGCGAAGCGCAGCAGGCGCACCACATCGTCGAGCAGGAGACGATGTGAGCGCGGGGCGCGAGCGCGAGGCGGCGCGCCAGCGCGCGCTGCTGGCGGTGCTCCTGGGTCGCGCCGGTGCCCACACGCTGCGCTCCTGGTTGTCGAGGCCCGACGACGCGCTGAGCCGCCGAGGTCTTCGCGCTTATTTTGCGAATGCAGGCGCAAGCGCCGAACGGGCGCTTGGGACCACCTTTCCTCTGTTGAAGGCGCTCGTCGGCGAGGAGGGCTTTGGAGCGCTCGCCCGGGCGTGCTGGCATGACGACCCTCCGTCGCGCGGCGACCTCGCCCTTTTCGCAGAGGCACTGCCCGGCTTCATCGAGCGCGACCCCGATCT
>DASTGE010000399.1:0-3770 GCA_035719405.1 Burkholderiaceae bacterium | reverse complement strand
GAGGATGTCCGACACCCCGCGCTCCGCTGCGTAGACGATGAATCGCTTGAATGTGTCGGGGTCGAGATCGCCCTTGAACTCAAAGGGCTCGAAGTCATTGGCGCTCATCGCGGTGCAGCGAGGCTGGTGGCCGGCGTCGGTGCCGGCGTACTGCGCACGGTCGGCTGCCACTTTTGAGGGTCCGTCTGGAATCCCGCCTTGGCAGTCACGCGGCGGTGCGTGTCTCCGAGAACGATTTGACGTTGATCGCCTGTGACGGTCTGCTGGGATTCAGCAATACGGGTGGCTGTGATGATGCGGTTCTGCAGAAGGACCGAGTAGGTCATCATGCCCGTGTAGTCGCGCACGAGACGATTGAAGTTTGCGGTGAGAATGGAGTCGGCCTGTTCTCTTCCTTCAGCCCATCCCTCCACCACGGCCGCTTTCCAGATCGCCAACTCTTTGTCGTCTTGAGGGCGTGCCTGCAGGTCTGGCAGATCGACGTCACCCTTCGTCGGCAGCCCCACAAAGAGGTAATCACGCCAAGTAGGCGGCGTGCTCACGAAACGCTCGTCGCGCTCGATCTTGTAAACCTGATTGGCGGTCCTGACCTGATCGGGCGCAAACGTCGCCACGTCCTTGGCAGCGACGATGACAGGTGGAACAATCCCGGGCTTCGACATCAACGGTGCGAACTGGAACATTGTGGTGAGCGCTTCGGAACGAAGTTCCATCGCTTTGAGAAGCTCCTTGGTTCTGGCCGACATTCCTCCTCGAAACCCGAGCGTCTTGGCCGCGTAGCGCAGCATCTGCGCGCGCAAGTCGGGAACGCCTGTGGTCGCTCTCGACGGCGGATGGCTCAGTTCCTCAAGCGTGGGTGGCAAGTCGGGCTTGGCACTGCCCCTGGGGTTCGCAGCACCGATTTCCTCCGCGGAAACCGAGAGCGCGACAACAAAGCCCACCGCTGCGGCAATGGATCGCAGAATCATCTTGGTCTCCATCAGAGCTGAGGGCGGCTGTATTCGAGCACCACGCGATCGTCCTGTTGGACGATCGTGGCTCGGTAGCCGATCTGCGCACGCAGTAGCTGCAGGACCTGCCGGAACGGCTCATCCTTCACACTGAGGCTTACGGGCAGGGACAGCTTCACGCCGATGGATGTGAAGGCAAGTCCACGCGCTCGGGCGAGTTCTTGCACGAGCTCAGCCGCGTCACCTTTCCACGTCAGCGTCACCGGCTGCCCGTCATCGCGAATCTCCGCTGGGGGCACGGCGACAGGTGAGCTTAGTGCGGCCGCCTGGAAGAGCTCAGCCTGCGAGCGCTGAATGCGTTCGCTTGCGGCTTGAATCTGCCTGTCAACGAGTGCGTTGGATTCGGCGTCGGGCGCGCGCACAGCTGTAGGTGCCGCGGCGCATCCAGCAAGCATGAGAACTGCGAGGGTGAGAGTCGAAGTCGAAGCACAATACATGCGATCTCCTGTTCGTAATGTATCTACTATACGGACATGAAACGCCCCAAACAACGGGGCTATGCCATGCGCCGGCGGCGGCGACTTGGTGGACCGCCGGAGCCAGGCCCCGGCTGCACCCCGTCTCCGGCCACCGTAGTCAGTCTCTCTGCTGCTTTCGTCCGTTTCACGTCGATCAGCCGCGCGTGATCGCCAAACTTCCGCTTGGCCAAGCGTCTGGCAAGTTCCCATGCCGCATCGGCATCAGCGCTTGTGACGACCTCCACGCACTCCCCGTGGTCGACGAGAAGGTCCTGTCCTAGGGCGTTGCGGTAGATCACAGTACCGCTTCGGCGTACGGAGCAGCTGATGCCATCTGCGAGTTGCACGGCCACGGGATCCTCACCGCCAAGGCCCGCATAGCCGTTCACTACTGCCCGAGCTTGGAAGTCGAGCGTCGCGGCGCGTCTTTTGTCAGCGTATGCCCACCCCCGCAGTTGGCTGATGGCCGCCTCGTCGCCTTTCAACGCCTCTGCCTCGACCCACTGCCGAAACGACATCCGTCGGTTTGTAGGGTCGGCGCGCAGTGCGTTGCGCTCCTGGGCGATTTCTTGTCGCAGCCGCTCGCGGGATCGCAGCGCCTCGAAGGCGAGCACGCTGTACAAGGCCTTCCGCGCGGCCGCGTCCCGTACTGTCGTCTTGATCTCCAAGCGACGTTGCCTTGTCGCCTCGCGCAGGTCAGCGTACCGTCGCTTGACTTCGTTTGCATCCAGACGGCGGTAGACAAACGTCCGCCTGTAGGCGGCATACCGCTCACGCAAGTCTCGGCGAGCGTCGGCCCTTGCCTGGCGAGCGATTTCTCTCTTGGCCGCATCGCGTTTCAGCGGCCGGTATTTGTCGTAAGTCGTGGTCGAAACTTCCGAGAGTTCGTCGAGCACCGGTAACTCGAACGCTCCAATCCGCTTCACCAGCCGTGGCTTCGACATGGACTCGTGCATGTCGCTGGCCTTGACAGGCACCTCGACATCGCCCGATAGATCAAAGATCGCCAGACCCTGTCCCTTCTCGCGCAACTCAAGCCCGAAGCGTCGCATGACCTCGTGTAATCCCTGCCATGTGACGTCATCCCCCTTGAGGTAGGCGAGTACTGCCGTTTTCGGTTGCCCCCTCACGTAGGTAAACAGGCTCTCCGCGTCGGTGTGTCGCTCCATGTCCGCGGCGCGGGTCGGCTTCTTCCCCTTCGTGTCCGGCGCCCGGCTCGACCAGTCGATGACCTTCTTGCCGCCGCGCTCAAACACCGCGTACGGTCCTTTGTCATGGCGCCAGCCGTACTGCAGTTCCAGCTCGCGCATCGCCCGATCAAGGCGGAAAAAGTCGCGGTCCGGGTACACGGCGCGAAGGGTCTCCGGATGCACTCGGTTCACGGCGATGTGCAGGTGCACGTGGGCCGTGTCCCGGTGGACTGAGAACAGGTACTGGTGATCGGCCATCCCCACAGCACCGATCGCGTGGCGCCCGCACGCGAATGCCTGATCATCTGTGGGAGCTTCGCCCGACGGCCAGCTCAACACCACGTGGTACACCGGGTCCTTGACCCGGGTATTCTGAGAGGCCACGGCCGCCATTTCTGCCGCAGCCGTTTGGATGGACAGGCAGTTGTGTTCGCACGCGATGCCGCCTGGGCTCACCACCCGCTCCGGCTCGCCTAAGAGCCGGGCGAGGTCTGGCTGGACTGTGCCAGCGCCTCTCTCATCTCGCAGATGTCCTCTGTGACCGGCTTCAGCATCGAGCGCAAGATGGGCTCGACAGGCTCGGGCTCGTCGCCAAACGCCGCTATCAATTTCGTGAGGCGTTCGGAGATCTGCATCTGCTGCTTCAAGATTGTCTCGAGCACGGGCAAGACTTCCTTGATGTGAATTCCCATCGTTCACTCCACGCATTGCGAACAGTTGCGATACACGGGCCTTGACCCGTTCCTTCATAGATTCGTCAACATCGGCATGCGACGACAAGGCTCGGTCGGCAGCCGCCAAGCTTGCACGTGCTGACTCCAGCGCAGTGATCTGGTCCATGTCGATGGCACGAGCGCCGGGTCGACGGTACGCACCTCCGGGAGGGTGGGCCTTCAGCCTGGAGTCCGCCTCGTCAAGCAGGCCCACCGCGCGCGACACCGCCGCGCGATGTGAATCGGCTGCGGAGATCCCGAGCAGGACAGAGAGATGGCTGCATCGAGCCCTTGCACGTGTCAGTAGGGTCGGATCCAGCGCCGGTGCGAGCCGCAGGTAACTCTCCGCGGCAATCAGTTGACGTCGGACCCGCTCCAGCGCTCGCGACTCGGCTACTT
>DASTGE010000398.1:0-2414 GCA_035719405.1 Burkholderiaceae bacterium | reverse complement strand
CGGGCGTCTCACTCGTGCGTGGCGTGCCCGTTCCCGTCGTCGATGCGGCCACGCTGTTCGGCGTCGCCGGGGATGCGCCACGGCGGCTGGTCGTGCTCCGGCTGGACGACAATCGCCGCGCGGCCCTGGCGGTCGACTCGGTGATCGGCGTGCGCGAGCTGATGCCGGAAGCGTTCTGCACCGTCCCCTTCCTGCTGCAAGAGGCCGTCGATGAACTGGTCGCGGCGATGACCGTGTTGGACACCGGGCTGCTGCTGGTGCTGCGCACGGCTCGCCTGATTCCGGAGGCAGTATGGCAAGCGCTCGACACGGCATAGGCACTTCGGTGATTCGAGGTTCTTTCGATGCCGACGCCCTCGTCCGCGTGCGTGACTGGGCGGCCGAGTCCCTCGGGCTGCGCATCGGCGAATCCGGCCCGGTGAATCTGCCTGAGGTGCTGGAGCGGCGCATCGCCGAAACCGGCATCCCGTGGCAAAGCTACATTGAACGGCTCACGACCCATCGATGCACGCCTGAAGAGCTGCGCGCACTCACGCGCGAACTCACGGTCACGGAGACGTACTTCTTCCGTGCGCCAGACCAGTTGCGCTGCTTGATGGAAGTGGTACTGCCCGCATGCGTGGCCGCGTTGACGGTCGCGCGACCGCTGAACGTGCTGTCGGTCGGCTGCTCGTCGGGCGACGAGCCCTACTCGCTGGCCATCGCCGCGCGCGAGAGCATCCCCGGCGGGTTGCGCCTGGCGATCGACGCCATCGACATCAACCCCGCGGCACTCCAACGCGCCCAGCGCGCCCGCTATTCGAGCTGGTCGCTGCGCGAGCTGTCGCCGGCACTGCGCTCACGCTGGTTCCGCGTCGAGGGCAACGACTTCGTCCTCGACGAGTCGATCCGCCGCTCGGTGACGTTTCACGAGCGCAACCTCGCACGCGAGGATCCGGGGTTCTGGCAGCCCGATCGCTTCGACATCGTGTTCTGCCGCAATGTGCTGATGTACTTCACCGAGGAGCGGGCACGGGCGGCCGTGCGCCGCATCGCGGCCGCTCTGGCCCCCGGCGGCTACCTCTTTCTCGGTCATGCGGAAACCTTGCGAGGACTGTCGAACGAGTTCCATCTGTGTCATTACGACGACTGCTTCTACTACCGCCGAAAGGGTGAGTCGATGCACGTCGTGCCCCTGTTTCCCGCGCGCACCGTGCCATCTCCCCTGCCTTCTCTGCATCCGGCCGAGGCGCTGGTGGCTGACAGCGGCTGGGTCGAGGCGATCCATCGGGCGAGCGAGCGCATCGTGCAGCTGGTGCGCACGCCGACCGGCCCGCCGAGAACGGTGACCGCAGCGCCGAACGATGTCGCGGTAACGCAGGGCGCCCTGGCGTCATCCGGGCCCCGATCGGCACCCGACCTCACGCGCGCCCTCGATCGGTTGCAGCACGAGCGCTTCGCCGAGGCGCTGGTTGAGTTGAATGCCCTGTCCCACGAGCAGGCTCGTGATGCAGACGTGCTGCTGCTGCGAGCCGTCACGTTGAGCCACTGCGGCGCATTGGTCGAGGCGGAAGCTGCCTGCCGCGAGCTGCTCGCATACGACGAGTTGAACGCGGGCGCGCATTATGTGCTTGCGTTGTGTCGGGACGCCGCCGGTGACACGGCGGGTGCCGTCGAACATGACACGCTGGCTGCGCATCTCGACGCCACCTTCGCGATGCCCCGCCTGCACCTGGGCCTGATGGAGCGGCGCCGCGGTCACTTCGATGCTGCCCGACGCGAGCTTGCCCAGGCGATGGTGCTGCTTCAGCGCGAGGAGGCCTCGCGCCTGCTGATGTTCGGCGGCGGATTCAGGCGCGAGACGCTGATCGCTCTATGCCGGGCCGAGCATGCCGCATGCGCCACAGCCCGATGACGCAAGACGCCGCCACCTCCCGGGTCAGCGCCGCAGCGCTGCTGCGCCGCGAATTCGACCTCTCGTTCTCGCTCGCAGCGTCCGCCCTGCCCGCTTCGCGCCAGACGCTGCTGGCGCTGCGGGTCGCGGGTGAGCCCTATGCGATACGAGCGGACGAGATCGCCGGCCTGTTCGTCGATCGCAAACTCGTCCCCCTTCCCTCGCCCTTGCGGGAGCTGCTCGGGCTGGCCGCGTTTCGTGGTCATGCAGTGCCCGTGTACGACCTGGCCGCGCTGCTCGGGCTGCAGGCCTTGCGGCCGCCGCGGTGGCTCGTGCTCACGCAGATGCAGCCGTGCCTTGCGCTGGCCTTCGAAGCCGTCGAGACGCGAATGGCGCCGCCCGCCGGATGCGAGGAGGACGAGGTCGTGCGCGAGGGCGAGACGCTGCGGCAGGTCATCAAGCTGCGGCCGCTCGTGGAAAACGTTCATCGCAGGGCCCAGGCTCTGTGCAAAGGCAAGGAGGGATCGGGATGAATCGCCCC
>DASTGE010000397.1:0-5186 GCA_035719405.1 Burkholderiaceae bacterium | reverse complement strand
AGAAAGCTGCGGCGCTTGATTGTGCCGCGATACTGGCTGCGCGCGACGATCTCCTGTCCCGGATAGCACCCCTTGCGGAAGTTCACCCCGGCCACCAGTTCGAAGTTCACCATCTGCGGCACGAACCGCTCGGTCGTGCCGCTGGTGATGCGCGCAATACCGCTGTGCACTTCGAGCCACGCCCACGCCTGTTCAGCCAGAACGGGCAGTTCGGGGGCAGGGAGCCCGCGGGGCGCGCACCACAGATAACGCCCCAGGCCATTTACATCGGACAGGCGCACCGCGTGACCCGCGCCTGCAGACGCTGTTCGCCATGGGGAAGACGGTGCCGCACTGCCAAGCCACTGTGTGGCAGGCGGCCCCGCCAAGCCCCACAGCTGCAATTCGGCGCTGGCATCGGTCAGCTTGCACTTGGTGCGCAGCACGAACATCGACAACCGCTTCAGTGTCGCGGGCAGCACGTCGGCACTGCACGCAAGCAGGATCTCCTCGGGTCCGGACCTCCACACGATGAAGCTCGCCAGCAGGCGCCCCTTGGCGGAGCAGTACCCCGCCAGTCGCGCCTCACCCTCGGCCAGGGTTTCGATGTCCTGTGTCAGCTGGCCGTGCAGGAAGGAAGCGGCATCAGAGCCGCTTGCACGAATCAGTCCGAGGTCGGAAAGCGTCACGGTGCCGAAGAATGCGTCGGCGGCGTTGGAAGTCGCGGTCATGGCGCGGAATTATGATCGGCTCCCATGATCAAGGGATTGGTAGGGTTGGTGATGCCGCAGCCGGCCATTGGGTGCGGCGGCTCATGCGGCGGCTGCGCATGATGCGCCCGTTGATGCGATTGGCTGTTCTCGTGCTGCTGGTGGCGGTCGCCGAGGCGGCGGTTGTCGGTTGGTGGATCACGCGCCCGCTGCACCTCGCTTCGCCGAATGTCGAGGTTTCCATCGAGCCCGGCACCTCGCCGGCGATGGTCGCGCAGCTTTGGGTGCAAGCCGGGGTGCAGACCTCGCCTGTCCTGCTCTACCAATGGTTTCGCTGGTCGGGCCTGTCGCGCCGCATCCGGGCGGGCAGCTATGAGGCTGAGGCCGGCATCACGCCATACCGGCTGCTTCAGAAGATGGTGCAGGGCGAAGAGACGCTGGAGACCGTGCGCCTCATCGACGGCTGGACCTTCCGCCAGTGGCGCGCCGAACTCACGAAGGCGAAGTCGCTCAAGCCATTGACGGCGAGCATGAGCGACGAGCAAATCATGGCAGCGCTTGGGGCACCCGGCGTGTCACCCGAGGGCCGCTTCTTCCCCGACACCTACGCCTACAGCAAAGGTGTGAGCGATCTCACGGTCATGAAGCGGGCCTACCGGGCGATGCAGGGCAAGCTGGAGCAGATGTGGCAGCAACGCGCGCCGGATGTTCCGCTGAAGTCGATGGATGAAGCGCTCATACTGGCGTCGATCGTCGAAAAGGAGACTGGCATCGCCGGGGATCGGGGCATGGTGGCGGGCGTGTTCTGCAACCGGCTGCGCGCCGGCATGCCGCTTCAGACGGACCCGAGTGTCATCTACGGCCTGGGCGAGCGCTTCGACGGCAACCTGCGCAAGAAAAACTTGCTGGCCGACAGCCCCTACAACACCTATACGCGTGCCGGGCTGCCGCCCACACCGATCTCGATGCCCGGCCTCGCCTCGCTGCGCGCCGCCGTGCGGCCAGAGTCGACCAGGGCCTTGTATTTCGTCGCTCGGGGTGATGGCTCGAGCGTGTTCAGCGAGAGCCTGTCCGAGCACAATCGCGCCGTCGACAAATACCAGCGGGCAGCTTCCCGATGACAGGCAGGTTCATCAGCTTCGAAGGCATCGATGGTGCCGGCAAGTCTTCGCACATCGAGGCCTGCGCGCAATGGCTGCGCGCGCGCGGACGGGAAGTGATCGTCACCCGAGAGCCGGGCGGAACCGCCCTTGCGGAGCGTCTGCGCGAAATGGTGCTGAATGAGCCCATGGATGCCTTGACCGAGAGCCTGCTCGTGTTCGCGGCGCGACGCGATCATCTTCGGCAGTGCATCGAGCCCGCGCTGGGCCGCGGCGCGACCGTGCTCTGCGATCGCTTCACCGACGCGACCTTCGCGTACCAGGGAGCGGGACGCGGCTTCGACCTTGCCGTGCTGCACGCCCTGGAGGGCTGGGTGCAGCAGGGTCGCCAGCCGGACCTCACGCTGTGGCTCGATGTTCCGCCCGCAGTCGCGGCCCGGCGGCGCGCCGCCGCCCGTGTGCCCGACCGCTTCGAGCGTCAGGACGAAGACTTCTTCACCCGCGTGCGGGCGGGCTACATGGCGCGTCATGATGCGGCTGCGACACGGATCGTGCGCATCGACGCCGACCACTCCCCCGCCGAGGTGTGGGCGCAGATCCAGGAAATCATGGAGGGGCGACTGCGATGATCGCGATCGATCCTCCCTGGCTTGCGCGCCCGCTTGCCGATGCGATCGGCCACCGCGCGCATGCACTGCTCGTGCACGGCCCTGCAGGCATCGGGCAGTTCGAGTTCGGCCTGCTCCTGTCGCAGGCCCGGTTGTGCGAGACACCCTTGCCTCAAGGCCCGTGCGGCGAATGCACCGGCTGCCACCTCATGAAGGCGCGCTCTCATCCCGACTTCTTCCTGCTCGTGCCAGACGCGATTCGCGAGGGCCTGGGCTGGAACCTCGACGACGGCAAGGCCGAGGGCGACGGCAAGAAGACGAAGCCGAGCCGCGAGATCAAGGTCGATGCCATCCGGACTGCCATCGCCTGGACGCAGCAGAGCTCTTCGCGCGGACGCGGCAAGGTGCTGCTGATCCACCCCGCCCATGCAATGAACCCCACCTCGGCCAATGCCTTGCTGAAGACATTGGAAGAGCCCCCGTCCGGCGTGCGCATGCTCCTGTGCACCTCCGACCCGGAACTGCTGCTGCCCACCATTCGCAGCCGCTGCCAGCGCTGGCGTCTTTCGGCCCCCGGACCCGACGAGGCGCTGGCGTGGCTGGAACGTCAGGGTCTTGCCGGCGCCGACGTGATGCTCACGGCTGCGGGCGGTCTGCCCGTGGAAGCGATGGCGATGGCGGCCGAGGGCATCGATGCCGAGCGCTGGAAGCGGCTTCCTGGCGCGGTCGCGCACGGTGATTCCACCCCACTCTCGGGACTGGGCGTGCCGCGCGTCGTCGATGCCCTGCAGAAGCTTTGCCACGATGCAATGGCAGTGGCTGCGGGCGGCGCTCCGCGCTTCTTCCATGCGGTGCCCCCAAGCGCTGACCTCGACGCGCTTGTCAGCTGGGCAAAGTCCCTGTCGCGCACGGCACGCCATGACGAGCATCCCTGGAACGTCGCCCTGCTGGTCGACGCTCTGGTCGCCGAAGCGCGCGCCTGCTGGCCGCGACAACCCGTCCATGCAGGACGGCGGCTCACTAGAATCGGTGCCTCCCCATGAGCGAACCTCTTTCCCGCCCGATCGGCACTCCGCCGCCTGCGGCCGCCCGGCCCAGCGTCATTCAGCTCGTCTTTCGGGAGAAGGGCGCGCTCTATGCGGCCTACATCCCGCTGTTCGGCGACGGCGGTCTGTTCGTCCCCACGACCCGCGAATACCGGCTGGGCGACGACATCTACCTGCTGCTGTCGCTGCCTGACGATCCGCAGCGCTATCCCGTGGCAGGCAAGGTGGCATGGATCACACCCGCCAACGCACCCGGGGGACGCACGCAGGGCGTAGGCGTGCGCTTTCCGTCGGACGAGAAGACCCGTGTGCTGAAGCTGAAGATCGAAGAGATGCTGGGGACGGCCATCCAATCAGCCAAGCCTACGCAGACGATCTGAGGTCGGAGGGAGGGGCGCATCGGAGGGCTATCATGCCGTCCCCATGTTCGTCGACTCCCACTGTCACCTGAGCTTCCCTGAGCTGAAGGAGAAGCTGCCCGAGATCCGCGCGGCCATGGCCGCGGCGAAGGTCGATCGTGCCTTGTGCATTTGCACCACGCTGGAGGGGTTTCCAGAGGTGCATGCGCTGGCGATGGCGCACGAGAACTTCTGGGCCAGCGCGGGCGTTCACCCCGACACCGAGGGTGTGACCGAGCCCGACGTGCAAACGCTCGTCGAATTGGCCGGGCGTCCGAAGGTGGTCGGCATCGGCGAGACGGGGCTCGACTACTACCGGTTGAACGGCCGCTCGATGGCCGACATGGAGTGGCAGCGCGAGCGCTATCGCAACCACATCGTCGCGTCGCAGCGCACTGGCAAGCCGCTGATCATTCACACCCGCAGCGCGAGCGACGATACGATCGCCATCCTGCGCGAGGCCGGCAGTCCCGCGCTTGGCGGTGTCTTCCACTGCTTTACCGAAACCAAGGCGGTCGCTCGCGCCGCGCTCGACCTCGGGTTCTGCATCTCGTTTTCCGGCATCCTGACCTTTCGCAATGCCGATGAACTGAGAGAGGTCGCTCGCATGGTGCCGCTGGACCGTTGCCTGATCGAAACCGACAGCCCGTACCTGGCGCCAGTCCCGTTCCGCGGCAAGACCAACAACCCGTCGTATCTGCCGTATATCGCAGCCGAGCTGGCCCGGATCAAGGGTGTGCCGCTGGAGACCGTGGCCGTCGCGACGAGTGAGAACTTCGAGCGTCTCTTCGGGCTTTCGCGGGCAGCCGGGAGCGCGCCATGAGGCTGATTCGCGCTCTGGTGCCCCTCGTCCTTGGGCTTTGCCTTTCGTGGGCCAGAGCGGGCTCGTATGAGGACTGGTTCAAGGCCGTGCACACCAACGACGCGCGCGCGGCGCGGGCGCTGCTGGAACGGGGATTCGATCCAAACACGCGGGACGCGAAAGGGCAGGTGGCTCTTTACCTCGCGCTGCGCGAGGACGGCTTCGACGTCGCGGCGTTGCTGCTGTCACATCCCGCGCTGCAGATCGACGCGCTCAACCCTGCGGGGGAAACTCCGCTGATGATGGCGGCGCTGCGGGGCAACCTGTCCTGGACGGAGCGTTTGCTCGCCCGCGGAGCGCGGCTCCATCAGGAAGGGTGGTCGCCGATCCTCTACGCCGCCAGCGGTCCGGAGCCGAAGGTCGTGCAATTGCTGCTGGACCGCGGCGCCCCGGTCGACGCGCGGTCGCTCAACGGAACCACGCCGTTGATGATGGCCGCCCACTACGGTGCCGAGGCGTCTGTGGATCTGCTGCTGAAGCGGG
>DASTGE010000396.1:0-4070 GCA_035719405.1 Burkholderiaceae bacterium | reverse complement strand
CTCGTCGTCGTGCTGCTGCCGTTCGTCAGCAAGCCGGTCAACGGCGCGCGGCGCTGGATCCCGATGCCGCTGATCAGCTTCCAGCCTTCCGAGCTGGCGAAGGTCGCGATCGCGATGTACGCGGCGAGCTACATGGTGCGCAAGATGGACGTGAAGGAGAACTTCTTCCGAGCCGTCACGCCGATGGCCGTCGCACTCGGCGTCGTCGGCGTGCTGTTGCTGGCCGAGCCCGACATGGGCGCGTTCATGGTGATCGCCGCGATCGCGCTCGGAATCCTGTTTCTCGGCGGTGTCAACGGCCGCATGTTCTTCCTGAGCGTGGCCGTGCTGATCGGTGCGTTCGTGCTGATGATCGCCTTCAGCGAGTTCCGCCGGCAGCGAATCTTCGCGTACCTCGATCCTTGGAACCCGTCGTACGCGCAGGGTAAGGCCTATCAGCTCACGCATTCACTGATCGCCTTCGGCCGCGGCGAGATCTTCGGGCAGGGCCTGGGATCGTCGCTGGAGAAGCTTCATTACCTGCCCGAGGCGCACACGGACTTCCTGCTCGCGGTGGTCGGCGAGGAACTCGGCTTCGTGGGCGTGGCCGCGATCATTGTCACCTTCTTCTGGCTGACGCGCCGCATCTTCATGATCGGCCGGCAGGCCATCGCCCTTGACCGCGTGTTCGCCGGTCTGATGACGCAGGGCGTCGGCATCTGGATGGGCGGGCAGGCGTTCATCAACATGGGCGTGAACCTCGGTGTGCTCCCGACGAAGGGGCTCACGCTGCCTTTGATGAGCTATGGCGGTTCAGCAGTGCTGCTCAACCTTGTGGCCCTGGCCATCGTGCTGCGCGTGGACATTGAGAACCGGGCGCTCATGCGCGGAGGCCGTGCATGAGCCGTCACCTGGTGATCATGGCCGCGGGCACCGGCGGGCACATCATGCCGGGGCTGGCCGTGGCCCGCGAGATGCAGCAGCGCGGCTGGACCGTGAGCTGGCTTGGCACCGAGACCGGCATGGAAAACCGGCTCGTGCCGCCCTCGGGCATCCCGATGGACAAGCTCAGCTTCACCGGCCTGCGTGGCAAGGGCCTGCTGCACATGATGACCGGCGGCATGCGGTTGCTCAAGGCCTTCGGTGACTGCCTGCGCATTCTCAAGCGGCGCGGTGCCGACGCCGTGCTCGGCATGGGCGGCTATGTCTGCTTCCCCGGCGGACTGATGGCCTCCGTACTCAACAAGCCGCTGATGCTCGTCAACGCCGACGCCTCGCTGCTGATGAGCAATCGCGCGCTGCTGCCGCTGGCCGACAAGGTCGGCTTCGGCTTCGACGGCGAGGCGGCAACGCGCGTGAAGCGGTCGGTCGTCACTGGCAATCCCGTGCGTGCCGAGATCGAGGCGCTGCCCGAACCATCCCAGCGGTTCGCAGGGCGCGAGGGGCCGCTGAAGCTTCTCGTCGTGGGTGGCAGCCTTGGCGCCAAGGCCTTGAACGATGTGCTGCCCAATGCGCTGTCACTGTTGGAGCCTCATGAGCGCCCGCTGGTCGCGCACCAGACCGGGCAGGCGCACATCGAGTCGGTGAAGCTGGCGTACCAGCAGTGCGGGGTCATGGCCGACGTGCTGCCTTTCATCGACGAGATGGCCTCTGCGCTGGGCCAATGCGACCTCGTGCTCTGCCGTGCGGGAGCGGTGACGGTCAGTGAGTTTTGTGCGGCCGGCGTCGCAAGCATTCTGGTGCCGCTCGTCGTCAGCACGACCTCGCATCAACGCGACAACGCGAAGTTCATGGCCCAGCACGGCGCGGCAATCCACCTACCGCAGCAGGAGATGACGGCACAGAAGCTTGCCGACCTGCTGCGCAGCCTCGACCGGGCACGACTGCTTGCCATGGCCAACAAGGCGCGTCACCTGGGGCGTCCCCGCGCGGCGGCACGGGTGGCGGACGAGATCGAATCACTGGTGAGAAAGTCATGAAGCACGCGGTCAAGCGCATCCACTTCGTCGGCATTGGCGGTGCCGGCATGAGCGGCATCGCCGAGATCCTGCACAACCTCGGCTATACCGTGACCGGCTCCGACCAGTCCGACAGTGGCACCACGCGCAGGCTTTCCGAGCTGGGCATTACCGTGCGGATCGGACACGACGCGGCGAACATCGGCAGCGCGCAGGCCGTCGTGGTCTCGACGGCCGTCAAGGGCGACAACCCCGAGGTGATTGCTGCACGCTCCAAACGCGTACCGGTCGTGCCTCGCGCGGTGATGCTGGCCGAGCTGATGCGCCTGAAGCAGGGCATCGCGATCGCGGGAACGCACGGCAAGACGACGACGACATCGCTCGTCACTTGCGTGCTTGCAGATGCCGGCCTCGACCCGACCTTCGTCATCGGCGGCCGGCTCAATGTGGCGGGAGCGAATGCGCGGCTCGGCTCAGGCGACTACATCGTCGTGGAGGCCGACGAGTCGGACGCCTCCTTCCTCAATCTCATGCCGGTGCTGTCGGTCGTCACCAACATCGACGCCGATCACATGGACACCTACGGGCACGACATTGCCCGGCTGCGCCAAGCCTTCGTCGACTTCCTGCACCGCATGCCGTTCTACGGTGCCGCGATCCTGTGCGCCGACGATCCGGGCGTGAAGGCCATCATCCCGCTCGTCTCGCGGCCGGTGGTGACTTACGGCTTCGGCGAGGACGTGCAGATCCGGGCCGTCGACGTGCGGGCGTTGCCCGGGGGGCAGATGCGCTTCATTGCGCAACGACGCAACGGCACGGTTCTGCCCGACCTCGACATCACGCTCAGCCTGCCCGGCGAGCACAACGTGCGCAACGCGCTCGCGACGATCGCGGTCGCGGCCGAACTGCAGCTGCCCGATGCGCCGCTGGTGAAGGCACTCGCCGAGTTCACCGGCGTGGGCCGCCGCTTCCAGCGTTACGGTGAAGTACGAACGCCCACGGGCGAAAGCTTCACGCTGATCGACGATTACGGCCATCACCCCGTCGAGATGGCCGCCGTCATTGCCGCTGCGCGTGGCGCGTTCCCGGGCCGGCGGCTGGTGCTCGCGTTTCAGCCGCACCGCTACACGCGCACGCGTGATTGCTTCGAGGATTTCGTCAAGGTGCTCGGCAGCGCGGACGCGGTTCTGCTGACCGAGGTGTATGCCGCCGGGGAGTCGCCGATCGCATTGGCCGATGGCCGCAGCCTCGCCCGCGCGTTGCGGGTGGCAGGCCGGGTCGATCCTGTGTTCATCGACGACGTGAACGACCTGCCGCAAGTCATTGCGCAGCAGGCGCGAAGCGGCGATGTCGTGATCTCGATGGGTGCCGGCTCGATCGGTTCCGTGCCGGCGCGGGTTGTCGAGCTGTCGAAGGAACAGCCATGAATGCAGTCGATGTGAAATCGCTTGGTCGGGTCGCGGTGCTGATGGGCGGCACCTCGGCCGAGCGCGAGGTGTCGATGATGTCGGGCACCGGCGTGCTGACCGCGCTCAAGGCCCAGGGTGTGGATGCCGAGGCATTCGACCCTGCAGAGCACGAACTCTCGCAGCTCAAGCTTCAGGGCTTCGACCGCTGCTTCATCGCCTTGCATGGGCGCCACGGCGAGGACGGCACGGTGCAGGGCGCACTCGAGCTGCTCGGCATTCCCTACACCGGCTCGGGCGTGCTCGCCTCGGCGATCGCGATGGACAAGGTCATGACCAAGCGTGTGTGGACGGCCGAGCGCCTGCCGACTCCGCGCTGGGTCTGGCTGACGCCGGATGAGCAGACGAGGGAGCGCGTTCGCACTGTCCCCGACGCGCTCGGCCTGCCGCTCATCGTCAAGCCACCGCGCGAGGGTTCGTCGATCGGCATCACGAAGGTCATCGGCTATTCGGACATGGCCGATGCAGTGGCGCTCTCGACGCAGTACGACCCTGATGTGCTGTGTGAGGAGTTCATCGAAGGCGAGGAAGTGACCTGCCCGGTGCTTGGCGAAGGCGCGGGCGCGAAGGCGTTGCCTGTGATCCGCATCGTGGCCCCCGGCGGCAACTACGACTACGAGCACAAGTACTTCAGCGACGAGACGAACTACCTGTGCCCGAGTGGGTT